>NZ_JBSXON010000049.1:0-69654 GCF_056859475.1 Halopseudomonas sp. L-58 | reverse complement strand
GGCAAGCTTCCAAGGCGCTTGCAGACCAAGCCCCAGGGTCAGAATCTGGTTGTCGTCCATACCTCACCTCCTGTTATTGTGGAGGGCTTATGGTGACCCAAGGCCAAGGATGAATTCCACACCAAGCGTCGAAGAACCGGATTAAGTGGAATTTCATGATGGACAGGAATACGTCTGATCATCTTTCAGCCCTGCAAACTCGAGATACGGGTGCTCGACGACTTTGAGTGCATCAATATTGTGACGCTCCAGACTAATTATGTGCCGCCCCATTACCATAGCATCCCCCATGACTCGCTCTGATTGTTCCGGTTGTATCGGTGTGAAAAGGTCAGTGGTGAACTCGCCACGCTGCCATAGATCCATCAACAGACGCCCTGCCTTGGCATAAGCATATCCGGTACGATAGATGGCATTCAGGCCCTTACTCGCCGCCTTAATAACTAGAGGAGTGTCATCAGAATGACATGGCAGTTCACATCATGACTCATCCAACCGATCGCATTCTGACCATTGATCTTGAGGCAACCTGCTGGGAAGACCAGGTGGCTCCAGACGGGCAGCCTCAGAGTGTGCACAACATGGAGCCAATCGAGATTGGCTGCGCCTTGGCCACCCGTGACGGTGTGTTGCTCGACAGCCGTTCCTTCTTGGTTCGCCCTACCCGCTACCCCAAGCTGAGCGCGTTCTGCCAGTCACTGACCGGTCTCACCCAGGACATGGCAGATGCGGCACCCAGGTTTCCGGAGGCGATCGATGCCTTGAACCACTGGCTCGGCCAGCCAGCAGACTCCTTCATCTGGTGCAGTTGGGGTAACTACGACCGTCTGCATATGCAGGCCCAATGCGAACAGCTGGGTGCATCCACAACTGTTCTGAGTGTGCCCCATCTCAACCTGAAACGACTCTGGCGACGGAGCACAGGACAGCGTAAAAAGACAGGATTGGCGAGCGCGCTGGCTTACCATGAACTGAGCTTTGAAGGGCAGCACCATCGGGGTGTGGATGATGCGCGCAATATCGTCCGGCTGCTACCCTTCATGGACTGGTCGCTGGAACCCGAACTGCTCACACGTCCGGAAATGGAACCATGAAACTCGTCTGCATCTCTGACACCCACAGTCTGCACAGGCACATTCCCGAGATTCCGGATGGAGATGTACTGATTCATGCCGGAGACAGCTTGGGCCAGGGGACGCTAGACAATATTGAAGATCTCAACGACTGGTTGGGCACCCTGCCCCATCGTCACAAGATCGTCATTGCCGGTAATCATGACCGGGCCTTTCAGGATGAGCCAGAACAGGCGCGGGGGCTGCTGACCAATGCAATCTACCTGGAGGACAGCGGTGTCGAGATTGATGGTGTGAGATTTTGGGGCTCACCCTGGACGCCGACGTTCATGGACTGGGCGTTCATGCTAGAGCGAGCGCAGCCGCTGCGGGATGTCTGGGCGCTTATTCCAGATGATACCGATGTTCTGATCACCCACGGCCCACCGCTGGGCTACGGTGATGCGACGTTCATCGGTAGCAGCAACGTAGGCTGCTATGACCTTCTGGAGCGCATTGATGCGTTGCGCTTGAAGGCCCACGTCTTTGGGCATATCCATGAAGGCTATGGGATGTATCAGCGTCGCAGTACGACACTGATCAACGCCAGCACCTGCACCGAGTGGTATGAGCCGAGTAATTACCCGGTTGTTTTTGGGCTAACCTGACGGCACATGTGCGCTTTCTTGATTTGAGGTATGTGAGCGAAATGGACAAAAAAGCCGAGCGATACGAAAAAGCACTACTGGCAGCTGAGCAGCTGCTGGAGTCAAGGAAACGCGCGAAATCCTGGTTACAGTATTACGTACGCGGACTTGACGCAAAGCCAATCGACTTGCTCGACAGCGACGCGGGGCTCGCCGCTGTGCTGACGATAATCGGGCGGCTGGAGCATGGCGTCGTCACATAGATTGCCGCAAGCGCTACTCTGACTCTGACCTGTGCAATGACGCCCTGCTGGCGAGCAAACTACAATCTCCAGACTCTCAATCGCAGCCTTCAATTGAGCCGCTTATACATACGTCCATCATGTTGCGACTTTACGTACCAGAAATGGCTGGGCCGTCGCTCAAATGCTTTCCTCCAATTACATACTTCAGCAGACAATCGATCGCACATCCGCACAATCCCAGCCACCTGATAAGGATCTGAGTCTCTGGAGCTGCTCAGCGCTAGGCAAGCAGTCAGCGCCTCGAACAGCGGAGCAGACTTCATGTGAAGGTGTTCCAGCGGTGCTGAAAGCACCATAAAGCTGTAAGCCTCATGTTCGCCAGACACCCCGTTGCTGTCGTTATAAAACATTCGGACTTTACCAATATCGTGCAACAACCCTCCTATGAATGCGACCCATGTTGTCCTCATACCCAGTTGATGCTGACTACACAACGTGGCGGCACTCACTGCCACTTCATAGCTGTGAGCCAGCAAGCCGCCGACATGGTTGTGATGGTAGCCGTGACTGGCCCTATCACGGCAGAATGCAAGCATCAGTTGGTCGTCCATAAGCACATCGAGCAGAAAGCCTTTCAGTAGCTCATCGTCGATGTAAGCCAACATACTCCAGATTTTCACCAGCGTTCTCTTCTGCAAACCGCTGGCCCATTGAGCCTGACGTTCCACCTGCGAGCGAGGAATGCAGTCCGGCAAGGGTCGCAGCCTGACAAGGTCGCGTCCTTCACCTTCTGTCGAAAACTCCACCACAACCCACTGGCCATCAGAGTTACAGGGTTGCAGCTGCTCCGAAGGCAAGGAAGGAGCAGGCTCTCGTTCCAGCCCAGTGACGCACCAATTGAGCGCCCCACCTTCTTCTAGTTGCTGCTCAACCCAATACAAGGAGGAGCGAGCTCGTGTTATCAATGAACGCATCAGCCCACCTCCTCACACAGCTCTTGATCCAGCAATTGCTCAAACGCACTACCGTCCTGTCTGATCAGGTTAGGGATGTAACGTGAATACACGCGGAACAGCATGCCTGTATTCGCATGGCCCAGCTGCCTGGCAATCCACTCCGGGTTTTCTCCAGCCGCCAGCCAGAGTGTCGCAGCCGTGTGTCTGGACTGATAAGGGTTACGCTTCCCCAGTCCGAGATATTCCAGCAAGGGATACCAAACGCGGCGCGTTACATTTCGGTGGTTCAGCGGCTGGCCATTCCTGGCGGTGAATACAAAGCGGTTCTTTTCATCAGACCGCTTCCACTGTTCATACAGACCATCGTAAACCACCTGCGACATAGCCAATGTCCGGTACGAACTCGCCGTTTTGGTCTTTTCAATCTGGCCACGAACCAAGGCCTGACGAATGTGAATCTGCCGTGAGCCAAAGTCGACGTTATCCCATGTCAGGCCGTCGATTTCCCCGGTACGCATGCCAGTAAAGAACCGCACCAGGTAGTAGGAACGAAAGTCTGCGCGCACATTATCAATGATCAACCGAACCTCTTTCAGCGTGAACGGATGGATGTCTGCTCTGGGCATCGGCAATGCCTTGATATTGCGCCACGGCGATTCATACCCGAAACGCTCAGCCGCTTCATTCAATATCATGCGCAGCGCCGTCATGATGTGGTTGACCCGTGAGGCTGAGAGCTGTTTCCCCGTCTCCGCATCTGCTTGGCACAACTGGCCACGTAAAGCCATGATGTCGCCTTTGCTGATGACACCTATGGGGTTACCCCGATAGTACGGCACCAAGTGACAACGCAGAATGCCTTCGATTGTCTCTATGTGACTGAGGCGCCATTCTGCACGTTTCTCCTCCAACCACAGATTCGCAAATACCTCGAACAGCATTTTCCCGCCCACCGCTTTCTGCTGAACCAGTTGCTCAATCTGCCGGAAGTGCTCAACTTTTGGGCTCTCCGGAAAATGCTTGCCGTAATCAAAAGTACCGCGCTGAATCTCCAGTTCAAGTCTCGCCAGCACCGCTGCCAACGCCTTGCGATTGGCAGGCGAATCACTCAACTTGGTATGTTCCCGGCAACGCACACTGCGATACCGGAAATCCAGATAAAGGCGACCATCTCGTACGTTCACGCTACCCATGGCAGCCTCCTTTATTGCAGATTCTTAATGATCTGATGCGCGGTATCGCCTTGCAGCATCGTTTCTTCGACCCGCTCCCAGATGAACAGGATTTTCCGTCCTCCAAAGGGGCGAATGTAATGAACCCCATCATGCAGAACCGCATCCTTCAGGCATTGGCGGATGGTGCGAACGTCGTACTTAATCCGAGCCGACAGCTCTTCAGTAGTCAGATAGGTATGTGCCATAATGCTTGCCTCGCTTTTTTCTCTTCAGAAGAATCAAATGACCTACAGGAGAGAATTTAGCACACACAAAACCTATTGCAAGCACTTTTTCACTACTACAGGTCTTTTTGCACCAAAGAGAGGCTTTATGATCAAATGCCACCTTTCTAGAATCTTGGGCGAGCGGAAGCAAAAAATTGCTGAAGTGGCCCGTGACACAGGTATCAACCGGAATACTCTGCATCGGCTGTACAATGAAACCGCAACACGGGTGGAGCTGGATGTAATCGACCAGCTGTGTCGGTACTTGGATATTCAGGTGGGGGAGTTGTTTGAGGTGGTGGAGCACGCTGACCAGCAACTACTTTGAAACGCACCAAGGCAAGGCGGAGAAAAGTGGGACGCTCGATCCTACATCAGGAAGCGAACGCTTGGCTTTATGGGAGGCGCACGAGAACGTCGGCAGGAGCCCATTGTGATGATCGAATGTAGGCCGGCAGGTCAGAGCCAGATTTTAGGATGCCCCATGTAGTGGGGGGCCAAGTGCCTTTTTGGCAAGCGGACCTGGCGAGTATTCCGTTCTTCCTTTGCCGGGGGAATGTCCTCTTTAGTCATGACAGGATACAATGCCAGATACTCCTGCCCTTCAAAAGGGGCGTCTGATTCATCGAGCACTGGCAAAACTCCCACCCCACCTGGTTTGAAACCATCAAAGTAACCCAGCTCCCAAGGCATCCATTTCGACTTTGAGGCGTTGTCCGTAGCCAGATACAACAGAGAGTCCGACTGTTTCATGCGCTTCCGGAGAACTTCCGCCGTCTGTACGGTAACGTGATCACGCTCAAGGGCTTTGTCCTCGATCCAGTCCACGTAAACCCGTAGGCCTTGTCCTTCCAACAATACTTTTATTCCAAGCACAAGCTCAGCATCATTAATGGAGTGTGAGAGGAACACATCAAAGTGATCATCCTCACGGTATGATTTTCGACCGTCTCGTAATACATCCTGTGCGCTACGCGTACCGGTCGCTCTCTGAGCTGCCCTGCGTGCTTCTGATTTAGTGAAAAACGCCATGTTCATCTCCTTCTATACCAATGGCCTATACGGTTACGAGTAGGTAACGATTGAACAATGTAGCGAAGTCTATATCTTCGAGCTCCCTACCCGAGAAGTACCCCTTGTCACGAGCTAGGTTCAACGCTGCACCACCCGGCGCGGCAACCGGCAGAATGACTGTGTCAGGATGGAAGCGCTTGAAGATCTCATACTCGACCTCTACGCCGTCCATACCGCCAATGAAAACAGCGCCGACCAAATCATCCCGAGAAAGCATCGCTTCACGCATCGCTTTCAAGCTGGCAGCAAGGTTACCAGGCACTGCATCTGTATATATCACGTTATCAAACAGCTGATTCTCTTCTGGGTAGCGCCCTTCAAAAAAGCGGCTTTGATACAGGATCACCGAGCTTGCGTAATCAACTCCCAGATCTTCACAGATGCTCCAGATCATGGGCGTAATTGCAGGGTGACCACCCCATACGATCTTATGCCGACGCAGGGTCGCAATCGCTAGCTCACGCACAGCACACTGAATGAGAAAAGGGTCCGCCGTCTCGTAATAGCTTCCTCGACCGACAACAGGGATGCTGGCCGAAAGGAAGATTGTACCCATCTTCAGCCCCTCCAATCTGCTAGTTGCCAGCTAGCTTCGCAAGCTCTAAGCCAACGTGTCGCCTGGATGTAATGACCCAGCCAATCCAAATGAGTCAACCATTGCGGGTGCAAACCCACATGGTCATAGAGTATGGCCACAGATTCATCTGGAGAGTTCAGATAAGCTTCATGCATGGTCATCGACGTTGGCACCCCTACCGTTGGGTAAACCACAATCAGCTCGTCAGTTGGGAGTTGAAGCCGGACCCCCCTTCCAGTCCCCGTCCCAAGCACCGCGCCACCTATCGATTCAATGCCGATACGCAGATTACTCATCAGGTTCACCATTCTCACCGCGTGACTCTTGCTGCGTACTTCTTCCAGTTGCCGGCATATTCGGCCTATCGCGGCATTTCTGATCCGTCCTGTGGTTTCATCCAAGTCCTCATCTGCAAGTTCCAGAATACTTGCAGTAGCCAGCCGAGAAGACGGCATAACCTCAGGCCAACCCACTCGCAGGATACTGATCCCCTTGGCAAGCGCTCGGCCAAATTCAGCCGTAGTCCAGCGGCTGTTGAAATAATCCGCAGTATCGAGCATCAACAATACATCAGAATCGCAGAGCCGGTGCCAAAGCATGGTCTGAAAGTCCTCTGCAGGTGCAATGCTATGAGTATCGAGGAAAACGTCAAAATGTCTGGATGATAGCGCGTCAAACATCTGAAGTGCTGCCACTTTTGCCTCATCTCGGCGGTAACTAACAAAGACACGCCGTTGCTTCGGTAGCAGCCCTGCACATTCTAGGAGTGCTGTAGTAACTCGTTTTACACCGCCATCTGCATACGACAGACAATTTAATGATTGCAGCAATACCGGTATGTCAGTTCCCACACGTCGGAGATCAGATACGACCGGAATCACTGGGACACCTCGCCGAAGCAAGCTCGGCAAACTGGCATGATCTGCCCCCGATCCACCGAAAAACACAACTGCGCTGGAACATTGTTGCCCCGGATTAAATGTCTCAGGCACTATTTCCCAACTAACATCTTTCCCCAATCGTAAGCCGAACATGGCGACAGCATTCCCAACCGCCTCCTCCAGATCGGTAATTTGCTCCTCGGTTGGGGAGCCCAGCACAGCGAGGTGGTAGATCGGGGTCATAAACACCTCATATTCTTGATTTGGCTGCAATCTGATCGGCTACTGATAGCACACGAGGATCCTCGAGCAATCTTGAAGCAACTTTCAATTCTCTGTATAGATTATCAAGGTGCTGAAGTCCTCTAGTGTTATGATCACTTTCATTCAGGATCGATAACGCACCGTCGTCATCTAGCCATTTTTCAAATTCCAAGAATTCCATCGAATAAGTAGAGGCAGGAAGCGGGTATCTGAACTCAACAAGCTTCTGATCGGAAGCCGTAGCATCAAACGTGAAGCCCTCATTACTCAAAGTCACTCTTTTGCGAGGCGTTCGTTCAACGCATTGGGCAAACGACAGTTCAGAGAAGATCCATGGCGAAGAGAGCTGTTTGTTTTTCGAGATATGCTCTCCAATTTTTACTGAATTGTCCGTTTCCAAGAATACAAACAATTCAGAGCGATGAATCATTTGCTGCAACGCCGTATTGAGAATCAGATGCACATTGGTTGTCGTCCTGTTTCTTATCTTATAGTTATAATAACCACCCCCTTCCGTCTTAGAAAAAACATCGTCAATCTTTTGCAGCAATTCATCTGCATAGCCCCATGTGCAAGAGTCGACAAAAGGCTTCAAACCAATTTCTTCAAGGCTCAGCGCAACCTTGATTGCTTCCTCCTCGTCGGCGTGCGAGTGCGAGATAAAAACATCGATGTCTCTTTCAGGAAAAACACTCTTCTGAATCTCGTCAGCATCTAGAATATTGCTTCCGTCCAGGAGATAACCTTCAAGGCTAACCAGAGCCTTTCTTTCTCTTTCCTTGTATGACTTTACCTGATCAGGTGTCCATTTTGACTCGTAACCAAAGAAGTTTTTAAGCTTCAAATCAATAAACATATATCCCTCAGCATTAATTCAAGATAACCAGACAGCCAGCTAAGCACCTGTTCTTGTAACGAGATCAGTATCTCTCCCATTGCTCCGCGTGCTGTCCGTCAAAGAACCTCGAGCGCACCTCGGTGAAATATTCCTTACCCGCTTCGTTTCCACGACCAACCATATCTTGAATGGCTTCGCTATCATCCAGCTTGATCTCGAAAGGGACCGTTTGGTTGACGCGTAAATGGCGTGTAGGTCCGAGAAAACTTTGGGCCAGCGTCAATGCCCCGTGCTCTTGAGCTGAGAAAAACAAATCAATACTATGGGGGGCCCATCCCGCTTTCCCTTTCCCCAACTGTTCGGTGAAATCACTTTCACTAGTGAGAGTGCCGACGCTCAATACATCGATTCGATCCAAGGGGATTTTCAGAAAGCGAACCGCTTCTGCCAGAGCAGGCAGAATGGGATTATTCGCCCAGACACCACCATCAAGAAAGGCCTCCGGGGCTACAGGCCCTTCCCACGGCAACTCCTCGAAGTACGTAGGGGCAGCCGATGAGGCTAGCGCCGCATCTACGGCTGAAATATCACGGTAAGCCGTACGGTCTGGACTATGGGGCGTGACAATCGCTTCTGCTTGACCGTGTTTTGCTCTCACTGTAGGGATGACCAGGCGACAACAGGAATCAGAAGCTAGCGTCCTTTGGCCATACACCTCGGTGAGCAGCTCGCGCAATGTGGCTGAGTCATGTTTGGATTTTAGCCAATGCCTTAACTTTCGATCCTTCGGAAAAATCTTTGGCCCCTGTTTTTCATAAAAAGCCAAAATTTCACGCGGCGTTAAACCAAGGGCTAACCCAATCGCCAGGATCGCACCTGTCGACGTACCTGCGACCAGATCGAAATGAGAGATGAGATTATTACCACCGCCAGCCCTGAGCATGTCGTCCCACTTGGCTAATACTGCAGCGGTAAAGGCCCCCCTGAGCCCTCCTCCATCCAGTGCCAGTATACGGAAGTTCCGGCCTTGTGAAACATTCCGGTGCGCCAGAGGCAGGTTTTTCAACTGTTCGACTATCTGGCCCACGACACAATCGATAGAGTCACTTTGGGCAATCTTCATATTCTGCTCGTGAGACAGCCCGTTTCTGAGGCGATATATCAAATCAGGCGCGTCCTGGAGATAGCCCGCAATAGCACCTCCAAAGCCCGCTGCAACAAACGCTGGTTTTCCGAGTTCGAGCATCGTGTCCAGTTCATTTGGAACACCTGCCGCCGCTTTATTCACACCCCACCATGCGCCCCCAATACACACGATGGCATCGGACCGATCGGCCATCCAGTCACGCATCGGTGTCAGGCCTCTTGCAGGGTTTGCATTATCATGATCCGCTGGCACGATCTCGACGGATGCGTACTTCCGCTGCTCTTCGATTTCCATCGCGTACTGATCAGTCGAAAAGCCTTTTGCCCTTACCAGCGTGAGGGCTGCCTTGCTCCCTCCTGCTTTGATGAACGCTTCAGCAGCCTCTTTCAGGGGTGCAATAAACGACGGATGACTTCCGTGGACTATTGAGCCTCCTTCACTAAAAATCTTACCTGCCAGCTTGCATACGAAATCAGAAATATTTTCTTGCTGGTCTGGATTGGATCCGGATAAATGGACCCTCACGCCCGCTAGACGTTGTTTGAGTGCCATATCGATGAACACCTCGTGAATGTATGCCGATCCCTGCGTTCTCTTAAAACTCTCCATCCCTTTGTCTCCCCCCGTTACAGCCTGGCTCAGCCGCCAAACGATGACGGCTTGTGTGGTGATGTGGACAAATATTTACGGGAGTGAAGGATCAGGCTCCTAACGCCCGGCCAAGGCGGCGGCTGTTTCTATCCATCCAGAGATATTCCCCCGACCATTCTGAGCAGCAAAGTCGTATCTCAGATAAATCTGGGAAAGCTTAAGAACAGTTGTGCTTGTGGGAGCATCAAACCAGAGGTCGGATGCTGGAACGGCCAAAGTGTAGTCTGAGTACTTTACCCACTTGCCCCCCTTAAGCTCTGCGAAATAAATTTTATCGTTGGCGCAGTAGAGACCGACCTCAGAGAGTGGGTCAGTCCCCTTCACTCCGAGCTCTTGATTACTGTTCTTTACACCATCGATATCAACCGTCAGCAAACCGTTTCCTTTTAAGACGCTTCGTACAATCTCATAACGAACCCAGCGCCTGCCTGCAGTATATTGGCCAGCCAGAACGCACGTTACTGACGTATTTTTCAGGCCATTACGAAGAAAGGTTTTAAGCGCTTCATCACCTTCTTTTTGTGAGGCTTCAAAAACACTGGCATCAAAGAAACCCACATCCTCTTGCTGATTGGAGTTTACAACCCAGCAGTTTCTGACATTCCATGCTCGCCACACGTCTTCTTGATAATGAAATGAGAAAAATGTCCTTCTTGCCATTTTCAGCTCCTATCGTTGATAATCCTTTTATCCCCTCGTGACACTTGAGTAGAGAGCAATCCAACACGCCTCGTCTGTCACTATACCAAGAGAAAAGTAGTTACATTATATACCAAAGTCAGTTTTCCCCGCGCAGCCCAGCAAAAACATCCTGAGGCTTAAAAAATCGCTCATTCATTGAGCCCTCCAAATGTTCGATCAAATTCTGATCAGCACTTTCTCTACATGCGCCCATTCACTTTGCTTGCAGCACCACTGAAACAAAACAACATACTTGCAAGCGCGCATAAGGCAAACGCAGCCAGACTCCAAAGCTCGTAAGGTATACCCAGCAAATCAACTGCTCCATCGGCGCAGCCGGTACGCGGTGCAAACACCGCTGGCATGAGCTGATCCAGAGCCAGGCTGGATATGATCCGATCAGCCAGGCTGAGGCTGCACGAATAGCTGTTATTGGCCACAAAAATCTGCCACACGACCGTCGCAACCCCCGCCAGGGAGAGCAGGAGTGCCAGACTGCAAAGAGCCAAGCGCAATGCTGAACGCCGTGTGATGCTAGCCAGTCCGCAAACGATAGCGATGGTCAGGAACTCTACCCTTTGTAGAACACACCATGCGCATGGCTGCATATCGAAGACATGTTGTGACACCAGGGCCAGCCCCACGACGCCGAGGCTGAATGCCATAATCGCAAGTAGTACCCCCTGGTTGCGCACATCAGGTTTGTCTACATACCGGTAAACAGCCAACTCATTACCTTTCATATCTCACGTCTCCTACAAACCACAACGCTGAATGCCTCGAGACTAGAAAAACGATTGGCAAACGCCAAAACTATTCTCGATTCTCCACCACCACATCTCGATTCGTAAAAATCGAATCCAAGGTCGCAGGCCCGGTTTTAATATGCGTAACGCGACTGATTTCCTCGAGAGCCAGCTCCAGCCGGTAATCTTCAAAGTTCCTGAACACCTTCTCCAGCGACACCTCGACTTCCTTGCTGCCATTTTGTGCAAACAGGATATGTAATACCGCAGCCAGCGGCAGAGCCATGCTTTGCTCATCCTCAGTGCTTTCGGGATCACTCAGGTTCTCGAAGTATCGATCCAGACATTGTTGAAGCTCTTTCAGCCAGAAATGACTGAGATTGGCCGGAAGAGTTGCTTCAGGTCCTGAACTCAGCACCTCTTGTTGGAAACGCTGGAGCATCTTGTCTTCGCTCATTTATCTACCCTTTTCATTAATGACCTGAAGAGATCTCAGTCTGATTACCGCCTACTGAACGCCCGCGTAATACGTTCGGCGATCATATTTGCGGCCTGGGTATTCGCAGCCTGCTCATTCAACCCCACCCAGATATCCAGCTCCAAAGCACTGCCCAACACCTCGGGCAGTCGCCTCACACCTTTGTCCAAATAAACCGCATTATCGGGTAATAGCCCAACGCAATTGGCCCAACGGACCATCTGCCATTGAACATCAGGAGAATTGACATGGACCGATCCGTGGCGACGTTGCGCAATAAAATCATTCCATTGTGCAAAGTTCGCAAAGTGCTCATATCCTTGATATTGGGCTGCCATATAGTGATCCAGATCATCTAACGACTCAGGTACCATGCGCCCGCGTATAAGGCGTTCCGTAGCATAGAGCGAGAAACTCTGTGTCGATAAACACCGTGGCTGTACCAACTGACTGCTAAGCTCGCTGTACCTGCGCGGTTCTTGCATCCAGACAACCAGATCGGCATTTTTCTGTAGCTCAGGCGTGTCATCTACCAATGTGATCTTTAATCCGGAATTCTCTCGCAAGACTGAAATCACCTCTCGATACAAGAAACTTTCCAGCACCAGCTTTGGGAGAGACAGCACCAAATCGCTGTGCTCTCCATAAATATCCGCCGCAGAGACTCCAGCCAGATGTTGCTCACTAAACTGATACAACTGGTTACCGTCATCGGTCAGATTTGTCCGACCGCCTGTTGAGCGGAACAGCTGCATATCCAAGCGTCTTTCAAGCAACCTGATTTTTTTGCGCAACGCCTCGTGCTTCATTCCCAAGCTTCGCGCCGCCATGGTAAAACCGCCCCGGCGCACTACGATCACAAAATACCGCACTGCATTCCAATCATTGAGCAGTTCAGCTTTGACCCGCTCAGATGGAACGGTAGAACACCCAACAGTCACTCGGTCTGTTCCAGCACCACATTCAACGCCGCACCATCGATACTCAATGTGCCGGCGTTGACCAGTCCTTCCATATAGGCTTTTGCAACCAGCTCTTTACGTTGGCTGCGAAGGCTATTACGCAATTGCTCGCGTACCTGATCCAGGGCTGCCACCCGGGCAGGCTGCATGTCCGTCAACTTGAGAACGTGCAACCCCGTTGGAGTTTGCACCGGGTCCGATACAGCGCCGACCTCGAGCTGTGCAAGCACCGGGCGAATCTCTGGTATCAGAAGCTCCAGCGGTCGCATACCTATATCACCGCCTTGCTGGGCACTCTGCGGATCTTCGGAGTTCTTCCTGGCCAACTCAGCGAAGTCGGTCTGGCCTTCTCGCGCCGCGTTGGTCAGCTCTACCGCGCGTTTGCGCACATCCTCAAGAGAGCCCTGATCATTCACTGCCAGAAATATCTGACTGACCTGATACATTGCAGGAGTCGCCCACTGCCCCTTATTGATCTCATAAGCAGCATTCAGCTCTGCCTCGCTCGGATAGTCCTCCGGTACCTGGCTGACCGAATCCAGATAAGTGCGCAACACAATCTGCTCGGTTGCCGAGCGGGCCATCTGCTGAATTTCTTCCCGCTGATCCCAGCCCTGCGCAACAGCCTCACTCAGCAGCTTTTTCTCCGCCAAGCGAGAACGCAGCCAGTCATCAATCGCGGTACGGTTCTGCCCCAGCCGATCAGCCGAACCCTGAGGCAGACCAGCCAGCAATGCCTGTAGCTCATCAGCCTCAATATACTGGTCGCCCAGCTGGGCTATCGTCGCGACCGACCCCGACAGTTGAGCACCATCGACTTCCACCTTCTTCGTTTGCGGGTTCTTGTCTCCCATAGCCATGGACACTACTGTTACGAGCAACAACCCCGCGCCGAGACCGACAAAAACCGTACCTTTCTTCACCAGATCAGACCTCCTCACCCAAGAATTCGTCGGCTGTTTCAACCTGTGTTGACGTGGCATCAGCCTGATCGGCAGTCGACGCTCGGTCTTGTTCATCGCCAACCGCAGTGCGGCTGTACTCACGCAGATAGCCGACAAACTCAACCAACAAACGATCCCACAACTCGAGTGCATTACGCATGTACGCCGGGGTCACGCCACCAGCGACGATTACGTCCACCTCCAGCACCAGAAACTCGCCTTGCTGCGACATACGGGCAAAGCGCCGGGAAATATTCCATTGCGCCACCAGACCAGCGGGCAGTTCACCCTGCACACGCAGCGCGCAACTGAAGGTGTAATCGAAATAGGCGCCCTGCTCCGCCGCCGCGTTGCCGAAGCGCACCGCATAGCCAATACCCTGACTGGCGCTGAGTAACTGCACCACGCCATTCTGCTCGGTGCGATTCACCCGGTATCCGGCGTCCTGAAGGAGCTTGCTAAGTTGCTCGATAGTAATGGATTCGATGAGACTGACTTCATTCATTTCTATAATTCCTATCGCAATAATCAATGACTGCCGCTTGGCAGCGTGGCAATACAATTAAGACAGTTACTTGACTGAACTCTGCAGCGGCGCATCAAAAATGGTCTGGTACAACTCATCACCATACATCTGTGCCAACTCCTCGAACTTCACTCGCGCTCCACCGGCGAAAGGCTGGCGGATTTTCATCACATCCCCCATATCCATCGCTTCATGCGCAGCCAGGATCTCCTTGGCGACACCGTACATCTGCTCATTCATGGCAGCGCATTGGCGCACCTGCTCATCACGCTCATTCAGGCTTGCTTCCAGAGTCGCCCGCTGAGTCTCGGTCGCCCGAGCCATGGTCAACAGTTCCTGATACGCCTGCTGATGCTGATCAAGCAACTGTGTACTCTTTTCGGCATAGTCATTGGCCCGTTTTTGCAGATCCTGTTTCTGCGCGGCAAGCTGCTCAGCTTGAGAACTGCTTTTTTCCAGATTGCCGGTCAGTTCTTCGATCTGCGCTCTGGCGATAGCCAACTGGTTTTCCGCCGCCAGACGTGCAGCATTGGTTTGCGCCTGTTCACTTTGCAGAGACTGCAACTGCTGGGTAGTGCTGCGCAGTTGCGTACGAAGGCGTTCCTCCATGCTCTCAGCCGAGACACTGGCGGCAGCAAACATACCGAACAGGAGCGCCAGGCCGGGAATGCAAAAGGTACGCAATGGACTGTTCATAGTGTTCCTCCCGTGAAGTCCACGCACTTAAAAGCGCGTGTTCAGCTCTAATTGCAGAACGTCGATCTCAAACGGCGCGCCGTAGACCTCTTCTGAACTCAACCAACGCGCACTGCCGTAAACCCGGTCGGCCAGACCATAATGGCCACCCACGAAATAGCCCTTAGCATTGGTGCCACCAAGGTGGAAGGTCGAATCGTTGAAACCATCTGGCAGTGCATCAGGCTGGATGTACTTGTAGCCAGCGAACACGTTCCAATCGCCCTGCTTGAGCATATCCATCGAGTTACCCAAAGCCGCACTCAACATCCACGCATTGGCGCCGCTTTCGATCTCGCCGTTCTCATCCAGGTTATTGGCGAAGAAGCCGGCGGAACGCTTGCGCATCTCCGACTCGTCATACCCCAGGTTATGCACATAATTCAGGTGGGTACCGAGCTTCATGTTGTTGAACAGATCAGTCTCCCAGGTCAGGTTCAGATCCAACAGATTGAATTCCGAGGCCAGCCCCACATATTGCGGATTCGGTGTGTCAGTTGAAGGTACGCTCGGGTTCAGCGTGATATCGCGCAGCAAGAACAGGGTATTACCCTTCTGCATGAAGGAAGCACGCGAGCCATCGCTGTCACACTCTGCGTCACCACTCCAAGGTTCGCACGGACTGGAACGCTGCCCCTCGATATCATCGAACTGGTAATAGGCCAACGCCCCCTTGAGGCGGTTACTGTTATTGATCCGCCAATCCGCTCCCACCTGCAGGCCGTAAAGCCATTTGTTCTCACTGTCCTGCTTGTCGAAACTGGGAGTGGAAGCGTCAGAGGTATACTCCACCGGGAAGGCACCGAGGGTACCGAACAGCGACAGGTCATTACTGAACGGATGATTGAAAATCGCCGCCATACCATCGAAGTTCAGATCATTCGAATACAACAGATCGGTGGACATGAACGGATTGGCAATCCGGCCGCCGGTGATGCTGAGACGATCAGATGGCGTCCAGGTGATATAGCCGCGATCCAGCCAGATATCCTTCTTGCCGAAGCCCGCACCCAGCGTCTGAGTGGTCGAGACCGGGCTGGAATCCGACCCGGTACCAATGCGAATGCCGGCTTTCCAGGTATCCGACAGCTGCGCGTTCAGGCCGAAGCGTGCCCGCAGCCGCAGCATATTCTCGCGATCCTCACGGCTATTAAGTATCGGCGGCCACGTCGAGTTGGTGAACTGATTGACGTCGTAGGGGCCGTCCTCGTTCAACTGCGCAAAGTCGAAGAACTCATTGCTATTGGTATTCGAGTACAGACGCGACTCATTGCGCAAGCGCATGTCGCCCTCGAAACTGATACGTGAAGCCCAATCCGGGAAGGTGTTGGGCTGTGCCCAGTTCTCTTCCTTAGCCTGGGCCATGACCTCCTGCTTAACCTCGTCACGGATCTGATTTCGCACCACCGCCGGTATATAAGGCACCCGCACATCACCCGGCTCAGCCGGATGGGCGGCAGGTGCACTGCTGGCAGTCTGTCGTGCTTGCAGCGCTTCCGCCTCGGCCTGCTGGATCAACGCCTGTGCCTGATCCTGTTGCAACACGCCCGAAGACACCAACAGGCGAATCAGATTGATGGTCGCGTTCTCCGACGGTGCCGGCGCTTGCGCTGCAGCGTGCCCCGCCATGACCGTAACCACGACGCCAACAGCCATCGCTAACCGGTTCACTCTAGAATTCATTTTCGCAATACTCCTGATATGACGTTATGTTCAGCGATAGGCTCAGTTGGCTCTTCGGCCCTGCAACTCAACACGCGTGGGCATGGTCAGTGAAGCCGGTGGCCGCTCTGCAAAACCAGGGGCAGCCCGCAGCGCTTTCAGCAACTTCGCATCCAACTCCTCATCACCACTGCCGCGAAACAATTCAGCTCGGGTAATGTTGCCGTCAGTGTCCAGCCAGATATCGGCCTGCACCCGGAACACCTCATTACGCAATTCCGTGGCATCAGCCATCAGCTTCTGGAAGGCATATGAGAGGTACTGTTCATAGGTACCGGTGCCCAGTCCCCCGCCTCCCGAGCCGGACATGCCACCGCTCTGCCCTGCACCGATGTTGAAAGCGTCCGACCCAGCCTGCGCATCCGCATCCATTTGCATGGGCTCAGCCATATCGTCAGCGGGCGACGGTGCTTCCTGCTCGGGCATCGGCTCTGGCTCCGGTTCAGGCTCCAGAGGTTCCGGCTCAACCACCTCTTCTTCGATGGGCTCTTCCGGCTCGGGCGGTTGCTCCGGCTCCGGTGGTGGCGGAGGCGGTGGTGGCAAAGGCACTATCATCGGCACCTTCGGTGCCTCACGACGCACCCCGCTCATATCGTTGGCCCACTGCCAGAGCATGAACAACAGCCCGGCAGCCACCAACAAACCACCTCCCCACTTGGCCCACCGTAACCACGGTCTGGCGGAATCCTGAGGTGATTCGGGTCTGGGGTTATTGGTGTTCATATTCATCCCTGACCTGGTTTCCCGGTTACCAGCCCCACTTTCGACAGCTCCAGCTGACGTAGCAGATCAAGCACCTCGACAACTTTCTGATACTGCACAGCGGCATCGCCGCGCACGATCAGGGGAAAGTCCGGGTTGAGTGCCTTCTCGGTACGCAGGCGATCCTCCAGTTCAGTGATGGTTACCGGATAAGCATCCAGAAACACCTGGCCCGAATCGTTGATGGAAATCGCCTTGGTCTTGGGTTGCGACAGTGACACCGATGAACTGGCCTTCGGCAAATCCACCTGAATACCGGCAACCTGTGCCGTCGCAGTGAGGATGAACATCACCAGCACCACCATGAGCACATCAACCAGAGGCGTGATGTTGATGCTGTCAACGGCGGCATCATCTTCGTCATCTGGAGTAATTCTCGAAGCCATGATGACTCTCCCTTAGGCAGTGGCAGGCGTGTTTGCGTGCGAATCGGTGCCCGGCGAGGTGATCCTGGTCGAGGCCCGGCCCCTGCCATGAATCTCAGCCAGGCGAGTAACGAACTCATCGACAAAGATCCGCATGTCCGCACTGACTTCCTTGTTACGCGTGGTCAGGCGGTTGTAGCCGAACAGTGCCGGTATCGCGACGAACAACCCCATGGCAGTCGCCAGCAACGCAGCGGCCATACCTGGTGCAATCGCATTGATATTCACATCACCAGCCATAGCCGTACCGAGGAACACCACCATGATGCCCATCACCGTACCCAACAGACCGATGTAAGGGCCACCAGCGATGGCATTGGACAACGTGGACAGCTTCGAACCCAGCGCCTGCAGCTCCCGGGTGCGGACCCCGTCCATCGAAGCGCGAATGGCTTCAATAGTGGCACCGGAGATCGCATTCACATCCGCGCCTTGCTCCCGGCGGGTGCGAATCTCGTTCACCCCTACCGCATACAGCCGCCACAGTGAGGAATTTTCCAGGCGTTGTGCCAGCGCCGGATCATCAGCCAGCAGTTCAAGGCGAGTGCCCACCTTGGTAAATTCGGTACGAAAGATGTCATTGCTGCGGGCCAGGCGCGTCACAGTGCGGTTCTTGTGATACATGATCCACCAGGACTGGAGCATCATCGCCGCTAACACCGCGAGTACGATCCAGGCGTCGAATGGCACAGCGCTCAGCAGAAAGCCCAGACCGCCGAAACCAAAGCCAGATTGCTCCTCATCGACACCGTATACCACCAACCGCGACTCAGACCCTTGCGCCATTGCATCTGCCGTGATCAGTGCAATGGGCCGGGCTGTCTTGGATATGCGAAGCTCATCAATACCGCCGATAAAAGGTTGGTAGGTGCTGGTAACCGCCGGAACAGCGCTGCCTTCGGCATCTTCTACTACGTCACCCTCGGCAGCCTGCGCTACCGCCACGGGAGCCTGTGCACCGGGGACATCACCACCAATGGCCATGAACGAGCTGAACGCAGGCAAAGCCACAGCCAGACTGGCTGACTCACGGCCATTGACCAACAGCCTCAGTTGAGTGCCATCGGCAATGATCGTCAGATGCTGCCACTGCCCCGGAGATAGCTGCGCCGCCGGTTGACTGCGCTGCCCATTGACCTCGACGAAGGGAGCGCCCTGACTCAAGCCCAACAGCAAGGAGTTACCCCCTTCGCGGCGCGACAATATCAAGCGCTCACCATCCACCTGATCCGCCCGTACCCAGGCACTGGCAGTGAAGTTACCGCCCGCCTCGGTAGCCAGCGACGGGCTGGCTGGCAGCATCAACGGCTGACCGGCCAACAACAGTGACTTGCCAATAACCCCGTCCATGGCCGTACCGGCAACTGTCTGTGCGTGGTTGCCATAAGCCGTTGTGTCACGCGGAGGAGCCGAAGCCGCCCTATCAAAGTGATAGACCAAGGTGTAGTCGGCATCGAAGGTGAGCTGCCCATTACTGGTAGCCGGCGCCTCAGGGTTACCGTAATACATCCAGATATCCTGAGCCTGCCCCTGCTCCACCAGCGGCACATCCACCCATATCTGAGCCATCCCCATCAATGGATCAAAGCTCTCGATCTGATGGCTCAGGACAGTCTGGTCATCGGAAGCAACGAAACGGATGTCCGCGCCCTGCTCGTCCACACCGTCAAAGGTAAAGTTGCCAGTGTGAAGACGTACCAGCATCGGGGTACGTCCCAGTGTCTCACTGATCGGCGCCCCCTCTGGGGTGGTGTCGATCGTAATCTGCTTACGATAACTCCAGTCCTCCTGCCACCAGGCGCTGGCGGTGCCCGGGAGCAAAAGCCCCAGGCAGATGATCATGGATAGCATTAACCGTTGCATGAAAAGATACTCCGAAGTCTGTCAGTGCCCGTGTTGTCAGAAGTTCGCCTGCACACTGAAGTGAACGCGCGAATCGTGTTTTGAGGTGTTGGGGCCGTCCTGCAGGGGCAAAGCCCAATCCACACTGCCGGAAAGCCAATCATTGAAAACTGCCCGTGTGCCCACCCCTACGCTGGCCAGGGAGAAATCATCTTCCTGCTCCGGCAACGTATCCTGCAGGAACACCTGCGCAGCATCGGCAAAGGCATAGAAACGCCAGTCACTCAGGTAATTACTGACGTACTTGCCCAACGAAGGCGTAATCAGTTCCTGGGAAACAACGTAGCCATCGTCGCCAGAAGCTTCCGTAGCCAGATATCCCCGCACCGAACTGCCCCCACCCGCCGATAGCTGCTCACTGGAAATCAGCGGCCCGGAAGCCAGCTGGAAACCGAAAGTGGTACTCAGCTGCCAAGCGCTCGGCAACGTGACCAGATAGGAGGTATCACCCTTGAACACACCGAAACTGGGGCTGGAATCCCAGCGCTTCCGGAAACGGAAATCCTCGGGCTCACTGCCATAACCCAGCAGTGACCGCGGGTTGGCTACCAAGCTCAGCCCCAGGCTGAACTCGGAGTACTCGGTATAGCGAAAACCGCTGTAGCCAAAGGTAAGCGGCGCATACTTGATAGGGACCGAGTCGGTTTCACCAGCGAAGGTGACCTCCTCATCAAAGTCCTTGAAATCAACCCCCGCCGAAAACGCATGCGCCCAATCACCCGCGATCGGCAACGCATAGGTCGCGGTCACACCGTATGAATGGCCTTTACCCAACACGTTGGTGCCACCGACAGTGGCTACGTTGCTATCCGACTTGAAGCCGGCAAAGCGTAAACTCCAGCGCTCGCCCAGCGGCATCGTGTAAGAGCCGGACCAGACTTCCGCACTATCACGATCCTCGGGAGCAACGAAATAAGTTAGGGCAATCGAGTGGCCCAGCTGCCATAGGTTGTTATGACCCACCGAGACGAAACTACGCAGCTCCTCGGTATCAGCGCTGTAATCGTTGTTCATACCCAGATTGACGAACCAGGGCTTTTCGTCGTCCACCTGAAGGTCGATATCCATAGTTCCTGGCCGTTGCCCTTCACGCACCAACGGCATGACCTGACGACCTGCCGTACGGTTAACCTGGCCAAGCTCTTCCTGCACCTGAGCAAAGTCAGGAACACCACCTTCCTCCAGAGCAGGCACTCCATCGCGGATCGACTTTGGCGAATAATGCTCAGCACCTACCACTCGCACCCGGCCGACCTTGGTTTCCATCACCTGCAAAAACACGATGCCGCCCTGCACTTGCTGTTCAGGCAGTTCGATATAAACCGACTGATAGCCCTTGCCCTGGTACTTCTCCTGCAGAGCATCACGAGCGGACTCGATATCAGCAAGAGAGCGTCCCGGCCCAAGAAACGGATAAACCGCCTCTTCTATATCCTGGGCGTCCAGTACGGTATTACCGCGCACTATATATTCATTGATATCAACCCGTTGTGCCTCGAGCGGAACGTCCGCGGTCGCTGTATTACCCACGGATTCCGGCGTCTCGGCAAACACCTGCGTGCCCCACAGCACAGAAGCCAGGCAACCCGCAGCCAGTGACAACTTTGCAGTCCCACCCGGCCGACAAACCCTAAACAGATACTCCACACAACCCCCTTGAGGTCTCAATGACTCCACTCCGTCAGGAGCCACCTTCTGGAAAACAGCTCTGCCAAAGCACAGCGCTGACAAGCATTACCGCGACGCCAACGCTTACGTTGCTGCCTCGCCTCACCAGATATCCCACACACCAGCGCTGCCGGAATGTCACCGTGCCTTGCTTGCTGGTTTGTCGTGCCGGTTGATCCGTTCGCCTATAAGACCGGGCTCGGTATCCCCACCCGAACTTTTGTAACCAAAGCTTCATGAAAGAAATCGAGGGGGGTGATAACGAGGTGAACAATGTGGCGGTCAGCGACTTAAAATCTGGCAAATCTATCGTGGCTTGGTGCTATGACGACTTGATGGCAAAAAATGGAGTCAGAGAATCAACCAAGAGGACATTGGGTGGCCAGCTAGCCAAACGTATGCTCCAGCACCTTGCCACAACCCAGATGTAACTCTATAATTCAGGGTGTTATATAGAGTTAATCAAGATAAAACACAATATAATGTATTTAAATATCAGAAAGCCTGACGAGATCATTAAGCTCCTTTGTATGCGTTTGCGTACAGAACGGCTATCTCAACAGATGACACAAGCCGAAGTGGCCGCACGCGCCGGCATTGGCGTCAATACCCTGTCCAATCTGGAAGCTGGTCGCAACATCGGGTTTGACAGTCTCGTACGTGTAGCCATGGTGCTAGGCCGCCTCGATGAGCTGGAGAACCTGTTCAAGCCAAAGCTGGACAGCCTCGACGACATTCATCGCTATGAAAACAGCGCCCAGCGTCAACGCATCAAAAAGAAGAGCAACAATGCTTAAACAAGTGGATGTTTACTACGATGGTTGGGGCGAGCACTGGCGGTGGGGCTCTTTGGTGCTTTCGACCGCGATCACCGGCCGTCCTCTGATTGCTTTCGAATACAGTGACGAGGCCCGGAAGCGGGGGCTGGAACTGTCAGCCCTCACCCTCCCCTTGGCTGGCCCCAAGCTACGCAAGGACTTCCCCGAACACCAGATGGGGCTGCCAGGCCCAGTCTATGACTCGCTTCCTGATGGCTGGGGAATGCTGCTGATGGATCGCTTATTCAAGCGTCGCGGCCTCAACCCTGCGCGTATTGGCCCATTAGAGCGGTTGACGCATATCGGCCCCCACGCCATGGGTGCAATGTCATTCGAGCCCGCAACCACCGGGATTTCTGAGCCAGCCGAGGAGATACCGCTCACCCAACTGGCAGTGGAAATTCAAGATGTACTCAGTGGCGAAGGGGGAGAGTTTCTGCAACGGCTATTGCTTATCGGGGGCTCTCCGCATGGTGCCAGGCCAAAGGCGTTGCTGTATCGCAATGCAGGGCAAGGAACCTTCACTACTGCGGATGCACCCGGCCTGGAAGCCTGGCTGGTCAAATTCCCCGCGCAAAACGAGCACCCAGAAGTATGTGCCATTGAAACTGTCTACGCCCAATGCCTGCGAGAATGCGGGATCAGCACCCCAGATACTGAGTACTTCGACCTTCCCAACGGCCAAGCAGCCTTTGCCAGCAAACGCTTTGACCGTCAGCAAAGAATGCGGGTGCCCATGCAAAGCCTCGCGGCCTTTACCCAGGCAGATTTCCGCAATCCCGGTGCGTTGGACTATGTCAGTTTTTTGCGTGCAACCGGATTTTGCACCAATGACGTGCGAGAAAAAGCACGGGCATTTGAACGTGCGGTCTTCAACATCGTATTCAACAACCGGGACGACCACCCTAAAAACTTCGCATACACCATGTCAGCCACCGGACACTGGAAGCTGGCACCAGCTTATGACGTTACATTCTGTGAGGGGCCGGCTGGATACCACCAAATGGATGTGATGGGTGAGGCATTGCACATCGACCGCAAGCGCCTCCTCTCCCTGGGGATGGAAGAAGCGGAGCTGTCGGCGCAAACCGCAGCCTATATGATCGATAACATGTGCCATGTAGCGAGCAGTTTCACGGCCAGTGCCGAGCACCTGCTGCCTGGCCGAATAACCCCAGACACATTGCGCACGGTTCAACAGCGCATCGACGATAATATCCGCTTGCTGCGTTGATCTCACTTTGGTTCTGGCTAGCTGTGATCCCTCAGCAGGTTGTTCGCTCGGACAGAAAGAACATATTCCCCCTAGTGGGGTTACCAGCTTGACCGCACAGGCTTGGTGATAACAGAATGAGTCTCAAAATCTGTCTATGGCGCACAAGGAGAAAGCCATGCCCAAAAAAATAAAGAAAGGACTGCTTGTTTACCATTTGACAGCGCTGGGAAATCTTCCATCTATTCTTGAGCATGGTCTCAAATCCCGCTCCACCTTACCCAGCGCCAACTTCGAAGATATAGCCGATCAAGAAATAATAACTTCAAGAAGAAAAAATGGGCTGGAAGAGCTCGTACCCTTCCATTTCTTTTCAAAAACGCCTTTTGACTACGCTGCTCAACACAATCATCGCGAACAGCCTTTTGTGTTCATAACAGTCAAAAGGAATTATGCATCCGAAAATAATTGGAGAATTATCCCAAGCCACCCGTTAAGTGGCCAAGCACCGAATATCATGGATTATAAATCAGGATTTGACGCCATAAACTGGGATCTAATGGAAAGCGATCAGCATCGCTACGATACAAATCCAGAATACAAGCAAACCTGCATGGCAGAGTGTCTATCGGAAAGTACTATAGATGCAAAAAACTTTCACTCTATCTTGGTCAGAAGAGAAGATGATGCGATAAGGGTAAGAGCAATGCTTAATAATTTTGGACTCAAAATGCATCTAAATATACAACCGCATATGTTTGTAGGATGATTACATGCATTATTCAAGCCTGAACCCACAGAAAGCGCTGATCTGGCGCATTGTCCACCGTGATAACATCCCGTGGATTCTGGATAATGGCTTGCACTGCGGCAACAGCCCGATGCAGTCGCCTGCCTGGGTTCATATCGGCAACCCCGACCTCACGGATAAACGGGGTTTTTGCCCTGTGCCCGCTGGACAGGCAGGCTACCTCAATGATTACGTTCCCTTCTACTTCACTCCATTCTCACCGATGATGAGGAATATTCATACTGGCTGGGGCGGAATCCGACAACGGGCCAATGATGAAATCGTCATCCTGGTGTCTAACCTGCCCAAACTGAATGAAATGGGGCTTCACTACGTGTTTACCGATGGCCATGCCTACTACGCTTGGTCAAAATTTTATACGGATCTTCGCGATCTGGACAAAATTGATTGGCCTATCATCCAGGCTAGGGATTTCAAGCGTGATCCGAATGATCCAGGCAAATTTGAGCGCTATCAAGCAGAAGCCTTGATTTACCAGCATTGTCCCGTAGCTGCACTGGATGGGATGATTTGCTACAATGAGCAGACGCGAAATCTACTGAACCAATGGCTGGTAGCACGTCAGATTGCCATACCAGTGCATGCCCGACCAACATGGTATTTCTCATGATTCACTTTACGAAAGGCAACTTGTTGGAAGCTGAAACCGACGCCCTGGTGAATACCGTGAATACCGTTGGCGTCATGGGAAAAGGCATTGCCCTCATGTTCAAGGAGCGTTTTCCTGAAAATATGGCCGCCTATGCCTCTGCATGTAAGCGAGGCGAGGTAGTAACGGGAAAGATGTTTGTAACGGACACTGGCGAGTTAATGGGGCCAAAGTGGATTATTAACTTCCCAACCAAGCAGCATTGGCGTTCCCCATCAAGGATAGAATGGATTGAAAGCGGTCTAATAGATTTGCGCAATATCATTATAAAAAAGCAGATAAGATCAATCGCCATACCGCCACTTGGATCTGGAAATGGCGGCCTGAACTGGCAAGACGTAAAACCAGTAATAGAGCAAGCCCTGGCTGGCTTGGATGACGTTGAAATTCTAGTTTATGAGCCCACGTCTACCTATCAGAACGTTCAAAAGAAAAGTGGCGTAAAAAAACTGACGCCTGCTCGAGCGATGATAGCGGGGCTCGTTCAGCGCTATTGGGTCATGGGGATGGAATGCAGCATGCTGGAAATCCAGAAGCTGGCTTGGTTTTTACAGCGCGTTATTGAGTCGAAAGGGCTTAGAAATGAATTGAAGCTCCACTTCGAAGCCAATTATTATGGCCCATACGCGAACAATCTTGACCACCTGCTGAACGCGCTGGATGGTAGCTACCTAAAAGCTGAAAAGCGGATTCCAGACTGCAACCCGCTGGACGTTATCGCATTTGATGACTCCAAAAAAGAATATGTGGAAGCCTTTCTTAACAGTGAAGGGAAGGACTATTTGCCAGCGATGGAAAAGGCAAGCGAGATCATCAATGGTTTTGAGTCACCCTACGGCTTGGAACTGCTGTCTACGGTCGACTGGCTGTTAGTAAATGGCGGCTGTGAATTTACCGTAGAGTCTATTAGAGCAGGCATGACACGCTGGCCAGCAGGAAAACAGTGGGCCGATCGAAAACTCACCTTGTTCGATGATAAGAGTCTACAAATTGCGATAGAACGCCTGAAAACGATCGCATTGTAAACGCCTCGGCTTGCTCCATCATGCCATTGCCTATGTGCTTGGAGATAGGGACGCCAACCGCTAATGTCTCGAGCATCTCAAACCAAACCGCCGCCGCAGGAAAGCGCTGCGGCAAATAACCATAATTATGGCGCATTTAAATTTAAAATGAACAAGCAGATGACCCTGCTTGTCTACAGTTCTGATGATGGTACCCTAGGATGCCGGCTAACTTAAAAAGAGGCAGCGTCGTAGAAGTGACTAATAAGGTCGGTGCGCTGTTTGAGGAAGAAGTAGACGTCCATGACATCAAGATCCTTTTGAGGCTTTCTGTTGTTACTGCTAGTTCCAGCCTCGGAACAGGGCCGAGCGCGCAGTAATGCGTTCGTCTGTTGACTGTAACTGTATCAGCCAGTTGTTTTCTGAGTTGACGAAAACGCTGTGCAAAACGACGTCGAACTTTTCCTTGGATACTGCCATGGTCTCGCTGTCCAGGTCGGCCAGCGTGCCGGCGAGGTAGTCCGGGAGCCTGATCAGCTCATCGAAGCGGTGTTTGCCGGTTTTCTCAGGAATCTCAAAGCGAAGAGTGGCTAAAGATGATCCAATGTTTTGGGTCTCCCTCTGCTCAGGTGTGGTGAGTTCGATCGCTTGGGTCAGGTAGTACACGTATGCTAAATCGGACACCACTGCATCATGCCGCTCAAAAAGCGCATCTCGGTCAGAAATCCAACGGATTGCCCTAGCACTCACCGCTTGGTTGAGCATGTTGCAAAGGGTCGCCACCATCGCAGCCACCAGATGAATTTGCCTGGCTAATTTCGCATTTAGATTCTTGTGGCTCAGATCTCGCTTGAAGGCACTCAGCCTTTTGATAGCGCTCTGGTGATAGTCAATGTCACGCGCATCCTGATAAAGAGAAAGACGGTCATCCAGAAAGGATATAGCTCCGGCGACCAGAGCGCTCATAGCCTCGACGCTCAGATAGTTGCGCAGCAATGCAGCATCCCGCCTCATGACGAACGAGACGCTGAACGTCACAGGCACCTCGCAGGCCAGGTACTGGACCAGGCCGAGCGGAACCTTGTTTGTGTTCTTCAAGTCTTTGGGCGCCGCACCGGCTATGTACTCGCAGATGTTCTCAGTCGTGTCGTGTGGAGCGACAATTACAAAGCTGAAGACGTCGTTTCCTTTGTGGACGTCGCCAATGCAGTAGTCCGAGACCACTGACCATGGCATGCCAGCTGGATAACGAGAAAACCACTGTTTCAACTGCAATCGCGTTGTCGCAGTGGCTTGAACCAGGATGGGAAGCAGATCAATCATAGCCTAAGACAAGACTACCTTTCATGGGTCGCCAACTTTGCTAGCAAGTAGCTGGCGACGGTGCCAATAGACTCAATTGCTGCCTTGGCCTCAGCATTTGTCAGCGTAGGAAGCCATGGCCGCCCGTGACCAGTCCCCTGCTTGTTCCGAACGCGGTTCACACCGAGCGCAGTAGCGAACAACCCCCGCTCCATCGCGCGGACAGGCGACTCGCCCTTAACTTCGGGTATCTCAGGCACCGCAAGATCCAGCGCAATGAAAGCCATGCCCAATAAAGCCTGAAAGTTGGCACCTGCGGGATAGTCTCCTCTTATTGTCATAAGCACATGGGCAGCAGTGGCCTCAAGCAGATCCTTGCCGGTTCCAGCCACAAGAGCTGCATCCTCGGCCCCTTGCTGGGCGCGCTGCGCGTAGGCCAACAATGCATCGGTCAACTCTGGACCACGAAGCGCTGTAAGCACTTTCGGGATAAGTGTCCCGTCGTCTGCAAGGAGAAAGCCGACGCTGTCGCAGGCAGACTTGGCGTTCACAATCGCCTCGGTGCCAACGAAGTTTGGCGCCGCCGTACGGAAGCCGCCGCACGCACGAATCTTCCCCAAGAGCCCCATCGCAAACTGCGATGCGGCGGTGGGGTTGGCCGTCATTGCCTCGTACAGCACAGCTCTGACCCGCTTGGACTTCCCGATTACCTGCCCCTGTTGCTTGGGATCAAAGGTCCTCAGTCCAGACGCATTGATCTGAAATTCGATGTCCGAATGTGATGGCTCTCGATAGATTCCGTTATTACCCGAGTCGTCTACCAACTGGGCAAATGCGTGTACGACCATGTCTGTAACAAGAATGTGCGGCATATTATCTTTCAATCAGGGAATCAAGCGCTCGTATGCGATGTGGTTCACCCGATACTGGTCTAAAGACACCGACAACTCAAATAGATAATAAGAAAATGCGTGCCTTGCTTGCGCCGTCGGCACACAACACGACCGTTGCCTGCTCACCCGCCTAGTTGAAACTACTGCTGGGGTGACACCCATATTTAAACCACAACCGGCACAGCATTCACCCAACACCCCTCGCTTTCCGCATCAAAGAAATCCACCTGGATATCCCCTAACTCCTGCTGAAGGGTCTGCTGCATATTCCGGCCCATCGTGACCGCCCATTCCGTTTGAACGTGACCGCCTGTTCTGGGCTATCGTGACCGCTTATTCCGTTTCATCGTGACCGATTTTGGGTGCTTGCCCGGAATCGTCGGTCACGATGCCGGAATCATCGGTCACGTTCCCCCGGAATCACAGCCAACGCACTGGAATTCTTGAACTTTATCCAGCATACCCCTTTCTTTTTTTCGAGGAAGAGCGGATGCCGGCTGCGAGGATTTCCATGCGACAGATCATCGAGATATTACGCCTCAAGTACGAAGCCGGTCTGAGTCACGAGCGCATTGCCCGTGCCTGCGGCCTCTCCAAGGGCGTGGTCGGCAAATACGTCAGCCTGGCCCAAGTCCAGGGTGTTACTTGGCCACTACCGAAGAACCTAGACGAGGCCCGGCTGCACGCGTTGTTGTTCCCGGCCAAGACGCCCCCGTCACGCTTTGCCGAGCCTGATTGCTTCCAGGTCCACCAGGAGCTCAAGACCAAAGGCGTGACCCTGCAACTACTCTGGGCCGAGTACGTGGAGCGCCACGGAGACAAGGCCTACCGCTACAGCCAGTACTGCCATCACTACCGGCTCTGGCGTGGCCGGCAGCGCCGTAGCATGCGTCAGGTCCACCGTGCCGGTGAGAAGATCTTTATCGACTACTGCGGCCCGACCGTGCCTGTGGTGGATCGCTCTACCGGTGAAGTGCGCAAGGCACAAGTCTTTGTGGCAGTGTTGGGCGCCTCCAGTTACACCTTCGCCGAGGCCACTTGGAGCCAGAGCCTTCCAGACTGGGTCGCCTCCCACCAGAGGATGCTCAACTTCTTCGGCGGGGTACCGGAACTGCTGGTTCCGGACAACCTCAAGGCAGCAGTGACCAAGGCGGACCGCTACAGCCCGACGATCAACGAGACCTACGCTGAGCTGGCCTGCCATTACCAGACAGCGGTGTTGCCTGCGCGGCCCTACAAGCCCAAGGACAAGGCGAAGGCCGAGACGTCGGTGCTGTTGGTCGAGCGCTGGATCCTGGCCCGCTTACGGCATCAGACATTCTTCTCCCTAGCCGAACTGAATACCGCCATTGCCGCGCTGCTACCAGCACTGAACCAGCGCCCGTTCCAAGGCCGGGTCGAGAGCCGTCAAAGCCTGTACGACGCGCTTGACCGTCCAGCCCTGCGACCGCTCCCAGCAACGCCCTATACCTACGCCGAGTGGCGCAAGGCTCGACCGGGCATTGATTATCACATTGAGATAGACAAGCGACTGTACAGCGTACCCCATGCCTTGGTGGGGTTGGTTCTGGACGTGCGGTTAACGGATACCGCCCTGGAGGTTATGCACAAGGGCCAGCGTGTTGCCTTGCATCCCCGTCACGGGAAGAGCCGCTTCGTCACTCTGACCGAGCATATGCCCAAAGCGCACCAGGCCCACAAGGACTGGTCTCCGGAGCGCTTCCTCAATTGGGCCAAAGACATCGGTCCCGCATCCCTGCAGGTGGTGCAGGGCCAGCTCAAGGATCGCCCCCATCCTGAGCATGGCTATCGCGCCTGTCTGGGGTTGCTGAACCTCAGTCGGCGTTACAGCCGTGAACGCCTTGAGCAGGCCTGCGCTCGGGCGCTGTCGATCAACTCGGCCAGCTACCAGAGCATCACCTCAATCCTGAAACAAGGACTTGATCAGCTCCCCCTGCCACTGGCTGAGGAAGAGCGTGATCTGACCGACCTGCCTGCGCATACCAACGTTCGCGGCCCGCATTACTACCACTGATACCGGAGAGATCTATGCTGACCCAAACCACACTCAACACGCTGCGCCAACTCAAGCTGACGGGCATGTGTGACGCCCTGGAACAACAGCGGGCTCAGCCCGAGACCCACGATCTGGCGTTCGAGGAGCGCTTGGCTCTGCTGGTGGACCGGGAAGTGCTGCACCGGGAAAACCGTCGGCTGGACCGCCTGCTCAAGGCTGCCCGCTTGCGCGTGCCAGCCTGCATCGAAGACATCGACTACCGGCACCCGCGCGGTCTGGAGCGCTCGCGCATGGCGGGCCTGGCTAGCTGTGACTGGATCAGGCAATCGCTGAACCTGTGCATCACCGGCCCCACCGGCTGCGGCAAGACCTGGCTGGCCTGCGCCCTCGGCAATCAAGCCTGTCGCCAAGGGCTGTCCGTCCGTTACCTGCGGGTGCCGCGGCTGTTCGAGCAAGTAAGGATCGCCCACGGTGATGGCAGCTACGCTCGCCTGATGACGCAGTTGTTGAAAACCGACCTGCTGATCCTTGATGACTGGGGTATGCAGAAGATCAATGCCCAGCAACGACAGGATCTGATGGAAGTGATTGAGGATCGCCACGGACGAGGCTCAACCCTCATTGCTAGCCAGCTACCCACCGAACACTGGCACGACTACATCGGCTCCGCCACGCTCGCCGACGCCATCTTGGACCGACTGCTGCACGGAGCCCATCGACTCAATCTGAAGGGGGAATCACTGAGAAAGGCCAACGCTCAAAACACGGTGCTGGTTGACCCATCGTGACCGCTCAGAGTACAAAACCCGTTCCAGCGTGAAGGCCGTGCGCAAATCGGTCACGATCCCCGGAATGACCGGTCACGTTCGCCGGAATACGCATCTGCAGGGCATGGTGGCAGTAGGCCTGATCATTACGATAAACAGACACAGCTACTCGACGAATCCCGCTATTACACATCCGCTTCAGTAGATGCGTGTCATGCTCACCCATGCCCCAGCCGAATATCGTCAATGTGGTTCGCTGTGATGCAAGCACTTCACGGTAAACAGTCGACAGATAGTAGCTGTTCTGAATGGACGCTACCTTCTGCGGCATCGTCCCCTCGCTGACGAACAGCGGTACCACTCGTTCCCTGCGCCATTCCGCCAGAATGGCATCCAACAGCGCCTCGCCCTCACTGTGAATCTTGAGTTCCTGCTCCACTGCATTTCGACACAGGGCCAGGCTGCCATGAGGGTAGAAAACAAGCGTGTTGGTCCGCTCGCGGTAGGTTTCCCGGAAGCGCCACCAGTTATCGTCAAAGGAGGCATTCCTGAGGAAACAATCTTTGAAAAGATGCTCGTCTCGAACATCAAGCCCATAGGTCATCGTCCAGTAGACCAACAGGTCGTAGTTCAACGATAAAACCGTATCGAACCCCTTGAGGAACTGATACATGCCAGGCAGCTGATCGCGAATTTCATCATATTCAGGGTGAACATCGCGTACAGCCTGAATCAGACACTCACGCACATTCACGTATGCGTCATAGGTACGCGTATCTGCCACCTGAAGAGATCTGTTGATGTTGGATGCCTGCCAGACCAGCCTGAGAATCAGCTCGAAATCACAGGTATGGAAGAAATCGAACAGCTGATTCGCGTCATCCGCCAGCAAGCCTGCTCTATTAGCGTGTTGCAACAGAGAGCCGTAATCGAGGCTGGATGAAACAGCCATACTCGCACCATTGCCCAGCAGAATCGTACCTTGATGATATTGGGGTGCAATATCCCCCCAAGGTAAAATTAGAAACGGCATAACCTGCACTCCTTGTAGCATGACTGTATTGCTCCCTTCACCGCACCACTTCTCCCCCCACACGCCTCCGTTCAACCAACACGAAAAAACCTGCAAACACCCGTATCCAGCGCCCAGACCGGTCGGTAATCTCTGCGTAGCCCGCCTTCCTGGGGGCATTGGCCAGGCGCCAGCAGCGCCATGCATACCATTTCATAACGATCCCTTTACTGTCCGACAGCATCTGGATTCAGATCAGGTTGTTCGAGGAGGTGGCCGATATCTCCATCCAACCAGCGATGCAACATGGAGTAGTTCATGGCGAATGCCGGCACCTGAAGCAGTTGGTCAGAGAAGGCCTCACTGATGATTCGCTTGATCAACAAAGGGGCTTCCCGACAGGCAAGCAGAGCCGACACTTCCCGCCGAAAAAGCTCAAGAGAGCAAATCGGGTCTTGTAGAGAGAGCCCTGTAAACCAACGAAACAACAGGTTGTAGTTCAGCTGTTCATGCAACTGAAATTCATTAGGAATCGAATACAGCAGTTGCAGCAGGAGCGCGCGTATCAGGCGATCGGTGGGGAGCTTCAGTCCCCGTTCCGTGGCCAGCGTTGCAAGCATCTCGGCCTGATCCGAGAGGATGGCATCCACTTCCGGCCTGGTCTGCACCAGGATGTGGTTGGGTTGCAGATAGCTGCATATATCCTTCAGTGCGAGCAGCCATTCATCCTGGGAGACGATATAAGCCCAGGGCCGACCGTAGCGGCATACAGCAACCGGTCGCTTCTGTGCCGCCTCAATCACCTTAGCCAGGTTCTGCCCCAGTTCCTGCATTCCCACGCTATCACAACGCCCCTTGCGACACATGCTTCACCCTCCTGTGCAATCACGGTTACATAAGCAATCTGGCGCGCTCTTCTGCGGTAAGCATATTAAGAGCCTGTTCATCCAGCTCACCGGCCCCCAACACCCGCACCAGTTCGTCAGGTTGCTGTGCAGGACTCAGGCTCGCTTCGTCATTGCCCCGCTCCATACGCTCCTCACCGAAGCTGAGTACCCGGGCGCTGAATACAGATGCTCTGCGCTGGGTGGTGCTCTGCCGTACCACATCGTCCACCGCCTGCACCGCGCTGGAAGCAGCGGCACTGGCAGCTGTCAGCGCACCGGTATTGACCGAAGCCACCACCGGAATACCGCTGGACTCGCCCTGCACCTGAATATTGGCTGCGTTGATTACTTGCAACGCAGCGATATTCACGTTGCCCGATACCCGAATCCCTGCCTCACCGGCATCGATGGTACCCAGCGGCGCCAGCAGGTCGATATCGCCTGGCGGCACCTCGGCAATCGGGTTGAGGGTCGCGATACCGGCGCCACTGCTGGGCACCACCGGTGCCAGGCTGACGTTGCCCCAGTTATCGTATTCACGGCGCGGCGGGGTATAGATCACGGTGGTCTTGGAACCCCGACCGGCGTTGATATCGCCCTCCGCCGACCAGGCCAGGATATCGCCACCAAAGGTGGTCATGATCCGGCTCTGGCCGAGCAGAATGTTGTCCAGCGAATAGAGTTGAATATCGCCCTGGCCACGGGTAATCACACCCGCCGTACCCGGAGGTGCCTCACCCTCGACACCGAACACCTGCTGCCCACCCGGCGTCAGCATCTGGATATCACCGCCAACGTTGGTATGCACCCCTGCCCCGCCGTACATCAGAATATCGCCGCCGTAGGCAATCTCGTTACCGGCCACATCATGGGTCGGGAACAGCGCCGCGATAGCGTTACGGCCGCGCAGGTAACTGCCCTGGCGCAGACCATCCACCTCGTTGTACTCACGACCAGCAGCGCGCAGTTCAGCAAAGTAGACATCGCGAGCAAAGATGCGCTGCTGCTCGGCCGACAAACCGGCGTACACCGCCAGCGCTTGCTCAGCATCGCCCTCAAAACCGTAACGCTCGCCCAGCCACTCGGCCAGCTCCGCCTCATAGGTCCGGGCCACCTTGCCTTCCTGCTCGGCCAGCGCCAGCTCCGGATCGGCCAGATTGGCCGGATCAAGGTAGCGCTTGGCAAAGCCCAGATAATCCGCACCCTGAGCACCATAACCGGCCTGCATGACAATGCCCGCACCGGAACGCGAATCACCCGGCACCAACGGCCCCAGACTGGTGACCGCCGCGCGGTCTTCCATCAGGATATTGCGCCCGGCAGTGATTTCCAGGGTGCCGGGGCCTGCCACATTGAAGCTGCTGTAGAGAATGTCGCGGCCAGCGGAAACGATGGAGACATCGTTGGGATCGTTGTGGACGAACAGGTTGCCGGTGCTGTTACCGGTGCCGATAACCGAATGTATCGCGGTTGGCTGCCCCAGTGCAGTACCCGAACTGACAATATCCTGCCCAGCCATCATCCACACCGGGCCAGCCGACTCGTACCAGGTCTGACCCAAGCGTGTGCCGCCGGTGAACTGCAATATCTCCCCGGTACGCAGGCCGACGATATCCTGACCGGCATAGAAACGCGCCGGTGTGGAACTGCCCCACTCGGTGCCGACAGTGGTATTGGAACCGAAGGCAAACAGCGGGAACATGGTGAAGGTGGGGCGCAGACTTTCAGCATGGTGATTACTGACGATAATCTGCTCATTCGCATTCATGCCGGTAAAACCGGGATTGAACGGCGTGGGGATAGCCGCGAGGCTGGCCCCGGATTGGTTCACTGCATAGCCACCAGCATAGATGGAGTCGCCCGCCAGTATCTGCAGGCTGCCGTTAGCGGACGGCGCCAGCAACAGCGAGAAAGTATCGTTATAGCTACCATCGCCGAATATCGCGGAGGTGCCCATATAGACACTGCCATTAGCGGCAACCGCACCCAACTGCGAAGGATAGACAAAGCGCCCATCGGTAGTGGAATAGTTATGCTCAGCATTGGGTGTACGGGCGGATGTGGTGCCAATATCCCCGAGCTGGGTACTCGGGGTCAGGTTACCACCGGCGGACAGCAGGTTGATGGCCGTATTGTCCGTCCACAGCGAGAACCAGCTGTAACCTCCAGAGGTGTATGAAGTGCCATTGGACAGGGTAAAAGCCGAGCTGGCTGGAGTAGCGACGCGCCCTGGGTCACCTGTGCCAGACATGACCAGATCGCCACGAGTCTGCAGATTGGCCACCGCATCACCGAGCAACAATACTGGACCGCCACTGGCACTGCCCAGAGTGGTTCTGAACGGATCATAGGCGCGGGTTTCCTTCGCATCGTTGTAGACACCCGTGCTGCCATAGGTCAAAGCAATACCGCCCAGGTTGCCGGTTTGCATCTGCAGATTGCCACGCAGGTTCGCCAACACACCGTTCAGGTCCAGATTAAAAACATCCGCACGTGCTGCCAGGCCGGGGTTAAGGTCACCACCAATCCTCACGTCCATATCGCCACCACCGGTCAGCAACAGCTCCCCATCAGCCGTAACTCGGCCAGTGCTGCCCACCGCCAACACCAGCCCTTGGCTGCGCGGTGCCGCATTGGGATCGAGGGCAGTAGCCCCACCGCGCTTGACCAACAAGCCAGCATCCCCGGCAACTTCCACACTCAGGTTGCCCCCACCGAGGGTACCGAACCCGGTAAAACCGACCAGCTCAGGTACAGACTGCACACCACCCATCGAGTGCGATCCATTGACTTTGGCGCCGCCCGGAATATAGGTACCAAAGTTGACCCACCAACTGGTCGAAAGAGGCTCTACCCTGTGAGTATCGCCGGTGCCCTGACGCCACAACCAGTTGCTCAAATTGGCGCTGGTCGATTGGCCACGCAGGTGCCGGTCTGCGCCCGACAACCGATGGTCGGCCAATATATCGCCGGTCAAATCACCGCCAGTGCGCAACAGCAGGTTGCCACCACCAGCCGGATACCAGGCGGCATAGGTGCTGTTTACTCCACCCTCGACCAGCTTCTCGTAACCAGCATTGATATCTTCATCACTGCCCCCACTGGTTCCCAGGTAAGAGCCATCGCTGGCCTTAGCCCGCGGCTGGTTGAAGTCCGCAGCCTGACCATCCGCCAGTGCGGCAGTGGACGTGCCCGCCGTATAAACTCCATATAACGACTGCATATTCAGATCACCACCAGCAATCAGATCAAGATCACCTGTGCCGGTACGCAGTACGCTGAAAGCTTGGGTTACAGGATGAAGGGCAATCACCTCACCACTGCCACCAATATTGATGCACTGGCCAGGCTCCTGCTCACAAATGTTATAGCCAGGGTCCAGAGCCCAATCATCTACCGGTGTGTTGGGGGGCATATACCAGTTGCCTTCTGCCCACAACCAGGATACTTGCACACATTGGCCTGGTTCTTGCTCACAAATGTTATAGCCAGGGTCCAGAGCCCAGTCTTCAACTGGCGTACCAGCGGGCATATACCAGTTACCTGTTGCCCAATACCAGACTCCTCCGCCGCCAGTCTCCCTGAGATGGGAGTAATGCGTATCTGCCAGGATCATCGATCCCGCCGCTTCTTTGCGTGTCAAACGACTATCCGCCGCCTCGGTATCCGCCCCCGCCACTGCCCGCATGGACCAGGATTGCGAGCCTTCCGGCAGCATGGCCGCCACCGCCCAGTTTTTCCCTTGACGGTCGCCATTGGCCGGGCGCAGGGGCATGGAGATGGCACCCTCCGGCAGCATGACCAGGGTTTCCGAGGGAATCAGAGCGCCGCGTGGCAACGCAAGGTTGCTGGCAAGAATCAGGGTGCTCGGTAGTGCTGCCCCTTTGGGCCAGAGCATGGTTTGCAGGCGGGTATTGCCGGTCAACAGGGTACCAGCGCCCAGCCGGGTATTGGCCGGTAGGGTAACGGCGCTGTCCAGAATAGTACCGGCGGCATACAGCAGCTCGCCGGCGGCATCAAAGATCGGCGCATGCAGCACGGTATCGGCCGGCAGGGTCAGAGGAGCATCCAGCACACCGTCCACCGGCAGCTGGGTGCCCGCAGCAAACTGGGTAGCGCCAATCGGCAGGTCATAGTTCAGGGTCTTGCCCGCAGCAAACTCGGTGCCGGCGGCCAGGGTCACGCCGGGGCCAGGTACCACCACATCACCGCCATAGGCGATATAGCCTGGGGTCAGCACCCAGCCATTATCGTCCGGGGTCTCCGGCGGCGGGGCAAAGCCATCGTTGATGCTGCCGTAGATATCCAGGTCGCCACCGGCGCGAATCACCAGGTTACCCACCTCACCGGAGCCAATCACACTGGTGTGCGGGGTATGCGGGTTGAGGCTGGCGTAGCGATGACCGGACAGGTCCAGATCACCACTGACGATCATATCGCCATCGGCCGTGGCGCTGACGATTTCAACGCCGGGGCGCAGGCGGAAGGCATCGGCGTAGGTGGTGTTATTCAGCCCTGCCAGCTTATTGCTCAGCAGTTGGTCATTGCTCAGCGCAGCATTGATAAAGGCCTCGCTGTCCGCATGCTTGGCGTCCAGATAAGCCTGGTCGATGATCTGGTAGGGCCGGCCACTCGCGGCCTCGTCGCTGCCGTAGGCGGCATCGTCATAGCGCTGCACGGCATTCACCGCAATCGAGCGGGCACCTTGAATGTTCAGACTGCCACTGGCGTCGATATCAATATCACCTGCGGTAGCGCCACCCAGGCGCGGTGCATTCAGCTCCAGCGTGCCACGATCACGGTTGTCATGCAGGCTCGGGTTGGTCTGCACCCGCGCATCAGCGGTGCCGTGGCGCAGGTCAATACGGGCACCATCGGCCAGCAGCAATTGGCCATCGCCGGAACTCAGTTCAACCACAGCCCGGTTGGGGGAATCTATAATTTTGCCGTAGCTGTCCAGGCGCAGCATCTCGCCGTGGGCATCCAGCAGCGCATTGCCGGCGAGGGTCAGTCCCTGCTTACCGGCCAGGCGGATACTGCCGACCCGTTCGCCACTGGCATCAATGGTGCCGGCCACGGTCAGGTGGCCGCCGTCCACCGAGACACTGACATCACTGGCTTTAAGTTCATCACCAATGGCCAGGTCGCCCTGTTTGAGCTGGAAGTGGCGCATGCCCAGCACCTCGCCGTCATTCAGGCGCTGGTTGAGTGCGGCAAACTGATCGCTCAGGCTGCCACTGCCGCCCAACTGCTGGGCACGGATATCCACGCCGCCCGCTGCATAGGGTACCCAGGTACCGCCAGCTTCGTAGTAACCGCTGGCGCTACCAAGAATCTGCCCCTGCAAGTCAACCAGACCGGCGTTGTCATTCAGGGCAATGGCCGACAAGCGGCCACCCTGGTTGTACTCGGCAGAGAGGTCAATGCTGGAGCCCGCCGCCTGGTGAATATCACCGGTGTGGCTCTGCAGGGTTACATCGCCACCCCAGCTGTATTGGGTGGCATCTTCGTCATCATGGAATTCAATACTGCGCCCGGCCATATCGATCTGTGCGCCAGCGGCGAGGGTCAGATCATTCTCGGCAGTCAATACCAGCTTGCCGCTGGGCAGTACCACGGCGGTATCCAGCAACAGGCTATGGCCCGTAATGGCCAGCTTGGCGCCCAGAGCCTCGCTATCAACGGCCGCAACGGTTGCGCCCTCGGGTGCGGTCACGGTGACGGCACCACCGGCAGTAATATGATTGACCGAGCCAGCAGTGCCAGTCAGCAACGGGGTAAGAATATTCAGATTGCCACCGCTATAGCTGACACCTTCACCCGGCACATAGGCCCCCTGGCTCTGGTACACCGCCAAGCTGCCCTTGTTATTGGCAGTTATGCGCTCGCTGGCATTCAGGTTGACGTTGGCAAAGCCCAGCGCCAACCGACCCAGGTCATCCACACCACTGGGCTGGCTAAAGGGGCCATAGCCGAACTCGATGCGCTCGGCATCAATGGTCAGGCTGCCGCTGCCAGTACCGGCACCATTGGCAGCCACCGCACCGGGGCGCTCGGCGGAACCGTTCCAAATCAGATTGCTGGTCTGGATCAGCGCCACGTCGCTGGCGTCGCCGTAGCCATAAATTGCCGGGGTGGTCAGCAGCAGGTTATCCAGCAGCGACTGGCCTTGGTCGTCCAGGGTGGAAAGAGTGACCGAATCAAAGAAGTTCAGCGCATCGCCGGCCACCAGTTCCAGGGTTTCCAGCGCCGGGGCACCGGTGCTGGTATCGCCCTGCAACAGGCGCTCGATCAGTTGCTGGTTAAGGGTCAGGCCGGGCGTCAGCGCATCACGGGTGCTGGCAGCGGCCAGCGCCTCGGCACTGCCGATATTGAAGCTGCCCACCGCCAGAGTCAGGTGGCGGGTGCCATAACGCACGGCATCATCCAGCTCGAAGGTGTTGTCGGTGGCAAAGGCAATACTACCCTCGGAGTACAGTTGGGTTTCACCTGTGCAACCGCCCACCGTACAGGTGCCGACTAAGATAGAGCCGGGGCCTACGTACTGGTCTCTTTCCGGTGCTAACCATTGCAGGCGACCGTTGGAAACGGCCAGCACGCTCTTGTTACCAGCCTGGTAGATAAAACCGTCGTCCGAGTCGTAGGCCGCAGCGCCCTGGTCTAAGGTGTTAATGGAGGCCCCCTGCTCGATCTCGATAGCGCTTGGATTGGAGTGGCTTTGCTGGCTGACCAACATTACTTCGGGAGCAGTCAGCTCAGCCCCGGAACGCAATACAATTGCAGCAGCCGGAGAGTTGATAGCAGTGCCGAAGTCAACATAGTTCCCCCCTTGGCCATAAAGAACCACCGGTCGACCACCAATCACAAGGCGATTGACATCCATGGCGCTCAGGTCCGAGGCATAAAGAGAGATATAACCTTCAGCTGCCTGGCCATCATCAGCCAGCAACTCGATTCTATTGTTATTGGGCACAACGACGGACAGGGTGCTGCCGAAGCCGCCTTCGGCGGCTTCACCCGACACGGTTCCATCAAAGTTGAAACTTGCCCCCTCCGCGTTCTGCCGCAACGACAGTTCCAGCGTCTTGGCATCGGCCTCCAGCATGCCCCGTGGAATGCCCCGGCGCGCCGCATCAGCATGCACAAAATCGGCATAGCTCATTTCGTTATATTGCGAGTAGCTGCGCAGCACATCGGCGGGGGTCAGAATCAACTGACTGGCCAGGCTGTCACGAATGCCGGCACCAGCGACGGACAGGGTACCCGAAGCAGTCCAGGAGCCATTCCGCATGGCTTGGGCCGGGGTAACCGCACCCTGCCCGGCCAGGCCATTGACCTCGACCCGGAAGGCGCCGGGCAGCAGCGCATAAGTGGAAGGCATCAAGGTATAGGTACCCGCCGCCAGACCAGGCACCCCAGCACCAATAGTCACCTGCTGGCCCAGTATAGGGTCGCTGGCTCCTGCCTCGCCACCGCTTGCGCCCAGCGACTGTACACCGGGTACGATGGCATAGACCGGGTTGGTCGCCAGACCAGGCAAGCTGAAGCCATTCGCGTCGTTCTGCACCAGCGGATGGAAGCGGGCATCGGTGGAACCACCACGACCGGAGATAAAGGATGCGCCAAGCAACTCGCCACCGCCGGACAGATCCACTACTGCATCCTGCTGGATATCCACCGCCTCGCCAAGCAGGGTCATACCCACCTGAAGCTCCCGAGCAGCGTTTACATTATCGCCCTGAGTACCACCTGCAGCGTAGAGAGCGACCGTCTCGCCATCGTACTGCCAAGTCTGACCATCGACAGTGCCACCGTAGGGCATGACCAACCCGCCAGCGCTGACCGAAGTGTTGCTACCAGGCAGCAGATTGATAGCATGGGTGAGCTGATTGGCTGCCGTGTACCCGATATTTATCGCCCCCAAGGGCGCACGTAGAACACCTCCTTGATCAATGACGGACGCCCCCAGGGTCAAGCTGCCAAATACCGAATAAGGCATGGTTGGCAGATTGTCGGTGGTACGACTAATAACCAGACGGCGGTCGGGGTCATAGCTATTGGCTTGCCCTTGCCAGCCAGCATGTATCGCCGCAACGGCACCCGTACCGGGATATATTTGCGCTGCTGCCAGGGTGAGATCACCTGGAACGTAAATTTGAGTGCCAGCGGACCCCGTTTCTAAGAGGAAGCGCATGTCACCGCCGCTGAGAAGCTCAATCTCATCAAACCCACGCCGATCCAACGGTGCCGACAGGCCCTCGCTTACACCGCCCACACCAACACTCAGAACATCACGGATTTCCAGCAATTGGCTGGCGTTCATCCGGAGACTACCGGCCAACTCCTGGCTGGAAACATTCCCAAGCGAGCCTCCTTGCACCGTGGGATGAATATAGAAGTCCCGACCAGTAGAGCCACCGTAGCCGGCCAGACGCATATAAGGGGCGGCCAGTTCAACTTTGCTGGTTTCCGGTGCGTTATCGGTCAAGGCCAGTACGCGGGCATAGAGATTCAGCGACTGACCGATGGACAGGGAGGTATCACCATCAAAACTGAGCAAACCATCACTGGCCAGAGTCAGACTATCGAAACCACCGGCTTCGATCTGGTCCACGCCAACGCGAGCATGACCGTAGATCAGTCCATCTGCTACCTCAGCGGCAGTACTGCCCGCAGCCAGTTCACTCTCGCCCTTTGTCTGGTTCAATACCAATTCACGTACTTGGCGTACTCGCTCACCGGCACTATTGGTGCGGTAGAAAGGCGTATCCAGTGCTACGGTCAGGCTGCCGCCAGCGGCGCCTTCTCCACCGGCATTGGCCTGCAAAGTGCCATCCAGATAGAGGCCACTACTGGAGGCCAACGAGATACTACCAGCATGGCTGGCCACTGGTGTGGTGCCCTGACCCGGCAGATCCAGTACCGCACTAGCCCCCGAGGCATCCAGCAGCGCACCTTCGCGCACCACCACAAACAAGTTGGAGGCCGTGGCCTCGCCGGTGGCATGGTCAAACTCCCCACCAATTGTGATGCTACCGCCATTGTGTGCCTGGCCATAACGCTGCCCCCCTGCGCCCAGCCCAGTAATAGCACGGCCCGCCACATCCAGCACAGCATCTTCGCCAATCCAGATGGAACGGCCATGGCCTGCCCCTTCCACCGCCTCACTAACCGTACCCGGCACATTTACACTGCTCAACTCGATGCGACCGGCCCAAGCATTGAGGGTACCGTCCACGGTCAACTGGCCGATACTGCGCAGATCGATGGATTGGCCGCTGTCGACATTAAGCACCGCGTCCTTGCCGATATAGACTCCCACCGCGGCCATATCGCTGGCCGACGATTGAGTCGTACCAGCTTGCAGCGCCAGGCTGGCACCGGCGCGCTGAGTGATGCGGTTATTGGCCGGATCATCCAGATGCAACGGTGGCATCCAGGATTGCAGTGCGGTGGTCGAGCTGCCACCAGTGGCCAAGCCCCGGGCCTGCTCCGTCAGATGCAGAACCGGCATGCTGACGTTGACCTCGGTGCCTTCAGCCACGGCAACACCCTGTTTACCAACCACCTCATAGTTGCTGAAGCCCTTGTCGAAGAAGCCCCCGTCAAGCAGCAAGGTGCCTACTTCAGGACTCTGGGTGGCGGTGTCACTGATCAGTACCTTGTTGACCTGCAAGCTCAGGCTGCCGCCCCCTTCAACACCCTGGCCGCGCAGCTCGCCGTCCAGCATCAGGGAACCGGTGGGAGCGCTGGTATTCAGGCTGGACAGTGAAGCCAGCAGCAGGTCACCACCCTGCCCGCCCTGCACATTGTCATCGGCATGCAAAGCAGCACCGGAGGACACATCCATCAGGCTGCCCTGCGTCAGGGTAATATCACCTGTGGCCTGTACTGCAATATTGCCACCGTCCAGATACGGCAGGTTGCTGGTGCTGGCCGGATCAAGTGACAGATTGCTCCACAGGCCACTCGCATCCAGGGTGACGCCTTCGGCCACCTGCACGCTACCTACCGATTGATTGCCGTTCAGTACAACAGACTGCATGCCATTGGTAGTTACCTGAGTCAACGCGTTACCTACATGGATATTGCCAGCATGCGCGGTCAGATCAGCATTAACTGCCACATCAGTACCGTACAGGGTAATATCCCCGGCGGGGGCTACCTGCAGTGCACTATCAACAGAAATGCCCTCTGTAGCGGCGACCTTGAGCGCACCCAACTCAAAGCCATTGAGCTGGTCGTTGTCCAGATACAACGTACCCTGGCGGTCTTCGGGCAGGGCAGTGTCCAGCTCCAGGGCGTTGGCGATACTTTCGTGCGCGGTGCCGAGGATCACATTCTTGACAGTATTGGCGTTGGCACCCAAGGCATATTGCAGGGTGCCACTGTCTTTCACGTAATAGGGAGTGTAGGTACCGACAATCAGTTGGGCGCCACGGGCCACGGCGTTCTGTGACTGGTGGTAGCCGTCCAGTCCTGCTTGTGCAGCCTCGGTCTGGCGCTCGCCCTGATAGGTGTCACCCACCAGTTGACCTTCCAATACGGCGTTGGCAGTGCCGATAATCAACTTACCGGCATCGCGGCCCACGGTGTATCCCAGCTCGGCACGCTCACGGGGGGCGAGCAACGGGTTGTAGTAGTAATCGGTCTGCCCCCAGCGTTCGCTGCGGTCTTCATAGCCTTGGTAAACCCCGGTATACAACAAGTCGCCGGGGGCTCTGGAGAGCTCATAGAGGCGGCCATCGGCACCCTTGAGCCAGGTCTGCTTGATGGTGCCGCTCTGCACATCCAGGGTGCCACCGGACAGGTTGATCTGTGAGTTTTGCTGAGTAACCAGGTCATTACCAGTAAAGCTGACGGTGCCACCCTGAGCCATCCACTCGCCGACGCTGTGGCCAGCGGTGCCGAGGTAGCCGCCGACTTCCAGCAGGCCACCGGCGGTATACCAGCGGTCACTCTCGTAACCATTGGTGCCGGCGGGTACGAATACCAGCTCGCGGGTGTCGATCCACACATCGGTGCTGTTGAGGTTGCCGCTGTCGCGGTTCACCGAGGAGTCGCGTTGCTCGTTGCCCTGAATATTGACCTTGACGGTGTTGTTTTCCATGGCCACCTTGACGCCGGTGGCTCCGGAGACATCGATAGTCGCGCCGTCGCGTACCAGGGTGCGGCCAGCCGCCTCAACGGCCACCTGGCCGCCAGTGGCGAGGGTAATGGAGTCGGCCTGGAAGTCCACGGTGCCGGCGCTGTTGATCTCGACCAGCGACTGGTCGCGGCGGTATTTATCACCGGGGACAATATTCTGGTCAGGCAGGTTATCGACTGCCGGTGCCTGCAAGCCATCACGCTGGCCGTCGAGGGCGGTGGCGTCAGTGTCTTCCAGCAGGATGGCGGTAGCCGCACCTTCGGCCAACGTCACGTTGGCATCGACACCAGTCGCGTTCAGATGCACAGTGCCACGGTTATGGACCGAGGTGCTGGCCAAGACGACGCCGGCCTGGGTAACAATGTTGCCGGTGAGGGTGATGTCACCGGTAGCAGCCTGGATCAGGCCGCTGTTAGTGACTGTGCCAGTACCGGTGGCAGTAACTTCATTACCTCGGGTGGTGGAGGCCTGGTTGCCGTCAGTGCCCTGGCCCTTCCTGATGATAAAACTATCACCTCCCGCCAGCAGGGTCTGGCCGTTGGCGGTGGTGATGCTGCCGGCATTGTCCACGCCTTTGCCCAACAGCAGCACATAACCGCCACCGGTGGTGGAGCTTTCCGGTTGGGCAGTAGTGATCTGAGCGCCCTGCTCTACCACCACGTTGCCACCGGCAGCCGTGAAGGTGGCCGCGTTGTTGGTGCCGTACAGGCCATTATCGGTGAACTGCTGATCGGTGATATTGGCGGCGGCGGTGGCCAGGTTACGCACGTTGACCTGGCTGCTGCCGGTAAAGATCACGCCATTGGCGTTGGCGATCATCACCGTGCCATCAGCCTTGATCTGGCCCTGGATCTGGCTGGGGCGGGCGTTGGGGTCATTGACGCGGTTGAGTACTGCCCAATCAGCCTGCTGCTGGAACTCGACAGTGGTGTTACGGCCGACGTTGAAGGTTTCCCAGTTAAGAATGGCCTTGTCCGCCGTCTGCTCGATACCAACGTGTACCTTGCCGCCCTGTTCGGTCTGCACCGGGCCCTTGGCGTTGTGCCAGGCTTGCTCGAAAGGGATACTGCCGTCGATCTGCAAACCACCTTCACCCAGACCGTCAGGGATGGTTTGTGGGCGGGCCAGGGCGGCGGAGCGACCGGCGGCCTGGGCGGCCTGCTGGGCGGCGATGGCGGCGACGGTGTTGTTCATGTTTGTCAGCGAGTGTTGCAGTTGCTGGTTGACCTTGGCCTGTTGAGCCAGTGGCGGAGGGGTGCCGGGCAGTTGCATACCACCACCGGCCCCGGGCATGGTGCCGCCCTGCTGCTGTGCGGCACCCTTGGCTGCCATCCAGCCGGCACTGAAGGCAGCGGGAGCAGCTTGCGCACTGCCGGCGACCATCAACAGAGCAATGGCGCTGGCCAGGGGCTTCAAACGTAGCCGAGTGCTGGTCTGGGGAGAGAACTTGGGGTGACGGAGGCGCATTGGTGCTGAGTTCCTTTTCCTGATTCGCGGTGGGGCCTACCGGGAATTCCCCGCCTGCCCTGCTTTATATTTATAAGTCGATTACAGGAGGCCTAGACCGAACTTTTGTCACGAAATCTTCATAAAGCAGATCAAAAGTCAGAAATGAAAAAACCGACAACAGCCTGAGCTGTTGCCGGTTTTTCTATATACCCTAAGGGTATTACCGACCAACGCCAGCGTTACAAACGCTGGTGTTGCCAATATCCAAGCCATTACCGCTCACATTGGAAACAAAGTTGTTACGAACAGCGGCTTTCCAAACAGGAGGCAGTGGGATCAGCTTATGGGCTGAAATAACCGCATCATTGCTGTTTGCAGGCACAGCGTTGTAATGCTTGGCCAAGAAGGTTTGGATACTGCTGAGATCATTCGAGTCCTGATAGCACTGACTGAAGATCAGGTTGGTCAGACCAACAATGGGATAACCAGCGGAAGGATTGGCGAAGGTCGGTGCCCAGTTACGCGGATCCTCTGTAGCTGATCCACTCGGAGGAGGAGTAGTGGCCAGCGCAGCTTGAACTTCGGCTTCAGTAGGCAACTTACCATTGATTCTGGCAACCTTGGCTGCATCACCAAACTCGGTATAGTCAGGGCTGACATAGCCGATAGAGCCTTCATTGCCAGCGCCATAAACTTCAGCAACTACCCCACCGCTACCGCTAGCGGGAATATGAAGACCACTGATCGGTGTAATGACGTCGACAAAGTCGTTATCGAGAGCCTTAGTAATAACAGTGGGGGCCGCTGCCTTCAGGTGACGCAGGAAGATTTCGGTAGTGCCACTGCCATCCGCACGATAGACCACACGAATCGGCAGATTGGGACCATTAAGACCAGGAATCTGATTCCAGTTGGTGTACTCTCCAGCAAAAACAGCTGCCAACTGCTGGCTGGTCAGATCCAGCGACGACAAGCCAGGCACGTTGAACGGTACAGTCACTGAAGTGGCAGCCGAAGGGGTCTGAACCAGCGGACCGTACAGAGCGGCATTGTAACCATCCAGCTCGCTGTCACTCACTACCGAGTCACTACCAGCGTAATGGACAGTGCTGCCTACAGGCTGACCAAATGGCGCGCCGTTGTTGGAGAAGAAAGCAGACTTGCCAGTACCGCTGCCAGTACCCACATAAGGAGCGAAGCCAGCCGGGAATACGCCCGAAGTCTGGTAAACGCCCTGCGGCAGAGTAGCACCGCCACCAACAACATCAGCAGAAACTTGAGCCGAGGCCAGAGCGGCGAAGGCCAGTGATACAGCTATCAGATTGCGCTTGAACATTCTACATCCCTCGTTATCAACCGAATTTGAACTGCGTGTATTTGTGACTCTCGACTTGACGCATCGGGGCGCTGAGTTGGGTGAGGCCACGTATTCAGACTCGCAAGCGGGGATGACAATCAGGCTAAAAATCCTACGTAACATTTTCCGTCATTCGCAGCATATTCCATGGTGCTTTTGTCATTTTCCTGAACAATCGCTGCAATATACGGCAGTTGATATTTGCTATTGAGAGCATGATGGCAGTCTGCACCTCTCTGGTTGCCAGGCCACGATTGATGGCGACTGCGGAGTGATGGTTTGCCGGGTTCCGCGCCGTTCTGTTGGTGTCCTGCTGCGTTCACCAACCGGCTTTGCTTACAAAATGGCGAACCATTGATTACAAATGCGCGGGAGCTTCCTGAGAAAAGCACTGGTACATCGGCGCAATAGAGCTGTTTTGTGGAGGGCGCGGGATGAAAAGCCCGACGAACGGTCGTGTTTCGCAGGGAACTCATTGCACCAGCTGGTTGATTTCGATGATGGGCAGCAGTACGGCCATGACAATCAGCAGCACTACGCCGCCCATGACGACGATCATCAGGGGCTCGAGCAGGGCTGTCATGCTCAGGGCACGGCGCTCGATATCGCGGGAGAGGGTCTGTGCGGCGCGTTCCAGCAGTGGGGGCAGTGAGCCGGTCTTTTCGCCGCTGGCGATCAGGTGAATGAGCACCGGGGGAAATTGCTTTTCGGCCTTGAGTGCCGTTGCCAGAGAGATGCCTTCGCGCACCTGGGCAGTGGCGTTGGCGACGCTGAGGTCGAGCCGGTCGTTGGCCAGGGTTTGGCGGGCGGCATCCAGCCCGCGCAACAGGGGCACGCCGGCGCTGCCGAGAATTGCCAGCGTGGAAGCAAAACGGGCGGTGTTGACGCCCAGCACAAAACGCCCCACCAGCGGCATGCGCAGGATGCGGCTATGCCAGGTCAGGCGTGCGGCGGGGTCGCGCAGATACAGGCGCCAGCCAGTGAACAGGCCGACGATGCCGATAAAACACAGCCCGCCCCAGGCGCGCACAAATTCGCTGGCGGCGATCATCACCAGGGTCAGGCCGGGCAGATCCTGGCGGGCCTGGGAGAAGGCGTTGACCACCTGGGGCACGACATAGCTGAGCAGGAAGATGACGATGGCGACCGAGACCAGACCAACCACCCCAGGGTAGATGAAGGCGGTGAGTATCTTGCCCTGCAGGGTATTGCGTTCTTCTATGTAATCCGCCAGCCGGTCCATGATCTGCGCGAGGTCGCCGGACTCTTCGCCGGCGGCGATAAGTGCGCGGTAGATTTCGGGGAAGTCTTTCGGGCGCTGGGCCAGTGCGTCGGCCAGGCGCATACCGCTGCGCACGTCGGTACGCACGGCGCTGAGGGTGCGAGCAATATGCGGGCGTTCGGCTTGGTCGACGGTGGCGCTGAGCGCCTCTTCCAATGGCAGGCTGGCGCCGAGCATGCTGGCCAGTTGGCGGGTGGCCCATGCCAGATCGCTGCTGGACAGCTTGGCGGCGAACAGGCCGCCGGATGTGCTGTTGGTGCTGGCCTGGGCCTTGATTTCCAGTGGGGTGAGACCATTACCACGCAGTTGGGCCATGGCCGCTTGGCTGCTGTCGGCTTCGAGCTGGCCGGTGACGATCTTGCCGGTGCTGTCGGCGGCCTGGTAACGGAAGCTGTTCATCAGGCGTCCCGGGTGACGCGCAGGATTTCTTCCACCGAACTGGTGCCGCTGGTTACCCAGCGGTCTCCGTCCTCACGCATGTTGCGCATGCCGGCGGTGCGGGCGGCCAGGCGGATGGCCTGTTCGGCTTCACCCTGGTGGATCAGGCGGCGGGTATCGTCATCGATGCAGAACAGTTCATGGATACCGGTACGGCCACTGTAGCCGGTGTGGTTACAGGCGGCGCAGCCCTGCGGGCGCCAGCTACCAATGCTGTCATCCCATTGGCGACAGTCCTTGCACAGTCGACGCACGAGGCGCTGGGCGAGTACGCCGAGCATGGAGGATGCCAGCAGGAAGGGTTCGACACCCATGTCCACCAGCCGGGTGATGGCGGAAACCGAGTCGTTGGTATGTAAGGTGGCGAGTACCAGATGGCCGGTGAGCGAGGCTTGCACGGCGATCTGGGCGGTTTCCAGGTCGCGGATTTCACCAATCATGATGATGTCCGGGTCTTGCCGGAGGATGGCGCGCAGGGCGGTCGCAAAGCTCATGTTGATCCTGGCATTGACCTGAACCTGGCCGATGCCAGGCAAGTCGTACTCGACCGGGTCTTCGACGGTGAGGATGTTGCTGGTGCTGGCATCCAGCCGGGCCAGGGCGGCGTACAAGGTGGTGGTCTTGCCGCTGCCGGTCGGCCCGGTGACCAGGACGATGCCGTGGGGCTGGCGGATCAATTGATCCAGTTGGCGGAGTATCTCGGTATCCATGCCGAGGGTTTCCAGTTGCAGGCGCCCAGCCTGTTTGTCGAGCAGGCGCATGACGATGCGTTCGCCATGCCCGGTGGGGATGGTGGAGACGCGGATGTCGATGGGCCGCCCGGCGACCCGCAGGGCGATGCGCCCATCCTGGGGCAGGCGTTTTTCGGCGATGTCGAGCTGGGCCATGATCTTGATCCGCGAGACCAGCGCGGCGTGCAGGGCCTTACGGGGTGAGACAACATCACGCAGGGCACCATCGACGCGGTAACGCACGACGGAGTGCGTTTCAAAGGGTTCGATGTGGATATCACTGGCGTTATCCCGGGCGGCCTGGGTCAGCAGGGCGTTGATCATGCGGATGACCGGCGCGCCGTCCTGAGCGTCGAGCAGGTCGGTGACTTCGGGAATGTCCTGCATGAGACGGTCGAGATCGACTTCGTTCTGCACTTCGCCTACCACGGCGGCGGCGCTGCCGGTGTCGGAGTAACTGGTGGCCAGCAGCAAGTCGAGTTCTTCGTCTGTGACCTGTTCCAGTGCTAGCTGACCAGTGCGGCGCATGGCTTCGAGGATGGCCCAGCCCGGCGTTGTAGGGCTGACTACCAGCGCGCTCCCCTGTTCTTCTGTTCGCAGGAGCAGCCGCTGGCTCTTGGCCCAGTTGTATGGCAGCGGCGTCATGGCTGCGGCTCGTCCGGTTGCACCGGAACAGCGCGGATGGGCGCACGCACGCTGTCGGCCGCGGGAACGTCAGGGATGGCCTGGGCCGCGGGTGGCAGCCGCGGGGCGCTCATGTCCGGCAGCGCCCAGCTGGACTCGGGGTGCAGGCTGTCTTGTGCGCGGCGCATAAAGTCGTAGCGGTTGAGAGTGATGTCTCGCCCGACGCCGCGGTCGCGAATGATGTAAGGGCGCAGGAATACCATGAGGTTGGTCTTGTTGCGCTGGCGGCGCTCGTGGCGAAACAGTGCGCCGATGCCGGGGATGCTCGACAGCCCGGGAACGGATTCGGTGCCTTGGGTGAAGCCGTCTTGTAACAGGCCGCCGAGCACCATGATCTGGCCGTCGTCGAGCAGTATGCTGGTGTCGATGGCGCGTTTGCTGGTGACGGTGCCGGCGGCGCTGGAGGCGCGCTCATCGACGCTGCTGACTTCCTGGTAGATATCCAGCTTGACGGTGCCGCCTTCGGATATCTGTGGTCGGACGTTGAGTTTGAGACCGACCTCTTCACGCTGGATGGTCTGGAATGGGTTGTTGCTATTACCGCCGCCATCGGTGACATATTGGCCGCTGACGAAGGGGATAGTCTGGCCAACGAAGATGCTGGCCAACTCGTTATCCAGGGTCAGCAGGTTGGGCGTGGACAGGACGTTGGTGCCACCTTTACTCTTCAGGGCGCGGGCGAGCACCTTGAGGTCAAGAATCTCGCCTATGCCGGGAATGCTGACGGTGCCATCCACCAGGCCGACGCTGAGCCCCGCTGGTAGTACATCGACACTGGTGGCGCCACGACCAAGGGCGCTGCCGCCGAGGTTGGCGCCGCCGACCCAACCGTCACCGCCGAGGTTGCCAGCCTGCCACTGGATGCCGAATTCGCTGGCATCGTCTTCGCTGACTTCAACTATCAGGCTTTCAATCACGACCTGGGCACGGCGCTGGTCCAGTTGATCGATGACTTCACGCAGGCTGCGGTAGAGCGGATCAGGTGCGGAGATAAGCAGGGTGTTGGTAGTGGCGTCGGCCTGCACGGTGACGCCACCTGCGGAAAAGGCTGCGCCCTGGTCGTCGAGCAGGCCGCCGCGCAGCGGGCTGGCGGTGGCGGCTCCTGCTCCTGCCCCGGCGCTGCCGGTCTGGCTGTTGGAGGTACTGCTGCTGGTGCTGGCTGTGCTGCCTGTGCCCTGCATGCCACTGCCACTGCCGCTGAGCAGTGCTCGAGCGCCGTCCCCTTCCAAGTAGGCGTTGTCGGTTTCGCCGGTGAGCAGCCCGCGCAATGCCTGTGCCAGGGTGATGGCCTGGGCGTTGCGCAGGTGGACCACATGCAGGTTGCCGGCGCTGTCCTGGGCGCGGTCAAGTTTGTGGATCAGCTCGCGGGCAATCTGGGTGCGTTCGGGGCTGCCAGCGCGAATGATGACGCTGTTGGAGCGCGGTTCACCCAATACGGTGATTTTCTGTGTTGGGTCGTTGCCCTGGGCATCCAGCAGTTCAGAGACGATGGCGGCGATGTCCACGGCAATGCCGTTGTGAACCGGGACGACATCGGTGTCGATGGCGCTGGGGTTGTCTATGCCGGCGATGACCTGGGCGATACGTTCGAGGTTGTCGGCGTAGTCGGTGACGACGATGGTGTTGTTGCCAGGGTAGGCGTTGATTGGGTTGTTGGTGGCTACCAGTGGGCGCAACACCGGGATCAGGTTGACGGCATTTTCGTAGCGCAGGCGGAAGGTACGGGTGACCATGCCGTCTGCGGCGGGTTGATCGGGGCTGTAGACCGATCCGCCGAGCAGTTTGGCGTCGGCTTCCGGTACCACATGGCTGACGCCATTCACATCGACGATGCTGAAGCCTTGCATGCGCAGCGCGCCGAGCAGCATGTTGAAGGCCTGGTATGCCGGCACTTCGCCTTCAGACACCAGTGTCAATTGCCCCGTGACCCGCGGGTCGATCAGAAACTGGCGTCCGGTGGCACGGGACAGGGCGCGCACTACGGCTTGCAGGTCGGCATCTACAAAGTTGAGTTGTACCGGCTGATCGCCCAGGTCTGATGCGATGCTGGCTGTGTCAGGGCTTGCTGCCGATGCCGGTGAACGCAGTGCCGGGCGTTGCCGGGGGCGCTGGGTATCCTGGCGTGGGCGTTCGAGGTTGCTGCTGGGGATAATGGTCGCCATCGGGCGCCCTATCTCGCTGATCTCAGGTGCCTCTGGCCCGGTGGTGCTGCAACCGACGAGCAACAGCACCAGCATGAGTGCGCCGGCGTTGGGTAAGTGAGCGAGGCCGGGCTGAGTATCCATACACCTCATCGGGAATCCCCTGAATTGGACGTTGGCTCCAGACGGACTCCGCCGGATAGGGTGACGCCGGATGCGGCGGGGTCTGACGTGGGTGTGCGCTGTAAGCGCGCTTCGCTGATGTGCAATGACAGTCTGGGCGCCGTGTACTGCAGCCAGGCCATGAGCGGTCCTGCCGGGGCAGCGCTGAGTTCAAGCTCAAAGACTGCTTGCCCCTGTTGCTGGTGCAACTGGTAGTGGCCTGTCAGAGACTGGGCATCCAGGCTCTGGCTGATCTGCTGTGTTGAGGCAGCCTCTGTTATACCGGTTGATGAGTGGGCTGGTGATATGCCCTGCAGTATTTCGTCCAGGGCCAGCGATTCGTTATGCAGGCGCGGCAACTCGGCCTGCCAATGCCCTATGCGTTGCAGCGGCGGTTTGATGAAGCCGAACCACAAGACCGTTGCCAACAAAGCCAGCGCGGCGACTGTCACTGCCAGCCGTTCACGGTCGGCCAGCCCTCGCCAGTGGCTCAAGTACTGTTGGCGCTTGCTGCGCAGCTGGGCGGTTTGCACGTGCAGAAAGCCGGATTGCTTGAGGCGGTCAATCATCGCTGCCTGCCTGTGGCTTGCTGGTCACGGAGGGATCGCCGTGGGGTTGCAGGTGCCAACCACTCGCGGTGGCCTCGGCTTGCAGACCTGCCTCGGCCAGTGCTGTTTGCCAATCCGGATCGGCGGGGGGCTGGCCTGCATCTGCCAGCAGCGTCAGTTGCAGGGAGGTGTCGGTGAAGGTCAGCTCATCGACTCCGCCAACCATGAACGGCATGGCGCTGGCTGCCTGCTGGACCAGTTGGCTGAAGCCCATGTCGGCTGTGCTGTCGGCTGTCCCCGCCAGCCGCGCCGCGCTCTGCTGTCTGGCTTGCTGTACCGGGTTGAGAATGATCGGGATCTCCGGGAAGGCCTGCTTGACCCGTTCGCTCATTGCAGTCTGCAGTTGCCTGCCCTCCTCCGCCAGTTGGTTCGCATACAGATTGAGGCCGGTTACCCAGACCAATACTGCAAGGGCGCAGCAAACCAGTGGTTTGGTCCATTGGGGGCGGGTGTCCCCGCTCGGTGAGCGCTTGGCTTTCCAACCCCAGGACGGCCCGGGGCCAGTCCAGCGCTCGGCATCGGGAAGCAACTGGTCAATGACCAGGCCGGTCTGATCAGGTACGTCTCCTACCCAATTCAGCTCAACACCCTCGACGGTAGCGGCCTGCAGTTGCATCTGCCCAACTTCGGGTAATGGATGCACCCAACCGGCGTCACGATCCTTACGTACGACCAGATAGCCGTCGACCAGACATGCAGACCAACTGTGTTCATTGGCCGGAAGAAAAAAAGGCGCAGCGTAAAGGGCTTTGATTTTAATGTTGTGCCGCGCCAGTAATTGAAACAGGTCATCCAGCGCTTGCTGCGCCAGCCATCCGATAGATGTCAATCCGGCGTTCGAGCGCTGACTGTGGACGATGTGTTGTTCTGCACTGCTACCCAGCATTAGTGGTTCCGCCGCACACTGCACTGCCGCCGCCAAACGGGCGACTGGCAAGGGGGGAAAGGGCAGCTCGGCCAGCAAGCTGTCGCTGGGATGCAGGGTGACTTCAACCGGGGTGCTGTTCACCTGTTCAGCCAGTTCTTGCAAGGTCGCCTGCGCCGTCTGCGCGACGCTGCCGTCCTGATTCAGCCAGGCGTAGTGCAGTTGGCTGTCAGGTTGCAGCTCGGCAAGGGGGGCCAGGGCAATACGCAGCAATCGACTCATGCCCCTACCCTCGTCCAGATCACTTCGGGCTTCTGCTGTTCGTTGCGCAGCAACAGCGCTTGCATGGTGATCAGTCGTTCACCTATGCGGGTCTGGCCATGCACTCGGAACCAGTTGCTGGTGATGCCGACCTTTACACTGGAGACGTCAAGATCCGGCCGCTGCAAGCGGTTGACGAAGTCACCCCGGTTGATGAACCAGCGGCCCTGGTCACGCTCGGCGAGCAGGCTTTGCGCCTGGCGTAATGACAGGTCTGGTATGTGGGCTGCGATGGCTTCGGGCCGGGCGGTATTGCCGTTGATCCAGGTGTTGACCGGTAAGATGGTGACGTGGGTGCGCAGTAGTTCAATGATGTGGCGATCAACGCCTTTGATGTCGTACAGATCATCGATCACTCGCAACATGGGCCGCTTGGCCGGTTCCGGTTCGCGCTTGGTATTGGGCGAGGTGAGTCTGCCACTGTCGAAGGTGTTGGCTGTTGTGGGCTCCTCGGCAACCGGTTCCGTTCGCCGGGGGTAGCTTTCGATGACCCGCTGGCTGATGCGCTGGGCGATGGAGAGGTTCAGCCCGAGCGACAGACACAGCCGCTCGAAACTGGCGTACTCGGTCATATCCACCTGACCGTCACGCACCAGGTTACGCAGGTTGAATTTGCCCTGTTCGTCTTCGATTCTGAGTTCGATGGCGGGTTGGCTTTCACTGGCTCCAGCAACCAGGATGCCATGCGCCCACTGCTGATCAAGCCGTGTCAGTGGATCTTGCAGTCGGCTGTGCCACAGTAACTGCTCCGCCTGTTCCAGGGCGCCGCGCAACAACCAGGTACCCTGTACTCGGTTCTGGTCAGCCTGCACCGTTCGTGTGAACTGTGTCTGGCTGGCGATAATCTGCGCGGCAATCACGGCGACTACGGTGACGATCAGTAAGGCGCTGATGACGGCCATACCGGACTGACATGATCGGCTTATCGGCGTGTTCATGGTCGGCTACAGCTGCCAGGAACCAATATCGGCATTGACACCTTCACCATTGGGCACGCCATCGGCACCCAAGGTAAACACATCAATTTCGCCGTTAACACCAGGGTTGAGGTATTGATACTTCCTGCCCCAAGGGTCATCCGGTACGCGTTCGACATAGGAACGCCAGTTGTCCGCCGAAACATCGGCCGGTCGCTCAACCAGCGCGTTGAGGCCCTGATTCATGCTCGGGTACTGGCCATGATCAAGACGGTACAGCCCCAGTGCCTGCATCAACCCGCCTATATCCTGCCGGGCAGCTGTGGCCCGCGCCTGATCCGGGCGATCCAGTACCTTGGGGGCAACCACAGCAGCAAGAATGCCGAGGATAACGACTACCACCATGATTTCGATAAGGGTGAAACCCCGTTGTGCTGTACGCACCATCTCTACTCTCCTTGGCTGTTGGGTCTGAGGGGATTGTGGCAAGAAGATATGTCACCGATGTGGAAAATCCTCTATAGGATGTAAGCAAACAAGGCTGAAAATGGGCGCCAAAAGCACTAAAAAAACGCAAAAACCAATCGAGTGATGAGCATCCTATGGAGGATTTGTCAGCGTATAGTCAGAGTCGCTGGATACCCTTGGAAGACAGGCTTTTCCCTCCATGTGGACGGTGATAATACTCATGAATGCACGAACTCGGCAGTCAGGCTTCACCCTCATCGAAGTGCTGGTTGCGCTTGCCATCGTGGCCGTTGCGATGGCGGCAGCAGTACGCGCGGTCAGCCTGATGACCACCAGCAACGGGGTGCTACGGGACAAGTCCATCGCGCTGTTGGCAGCAGAAAGCCGGATGGCAGAGATCAAGCTGGAAGGGGTCAGGCGGGGCGGGGCCAATACGGCACGATGCAGTCAGGGACGGGTCGAGATGGTGTGCGAGGAAGTCATCACGCCGACGGAAACACCGGCGGTGTTTCGCATCATGATTCGCGTGCATGACCGCTCAGGCAGTGGTCCAGCGCTGGCACGACTGGACAGCCTGCTGAGTCAGGTCGGTCAATGAATGCTCAACGGCGCGTGAGGTCAGGCATGTGCAGGCTGTTCGGCAGCGCCGCAATAACCACCCGCTGCGACTCTCCGGCCTGCTCCACTACTACAGCATTCTGCTCGATCGCTGTCAGCCTGGCTTCCCGCCCAAGCTGTTCGCCAACCAGATATGCTTTGGCTGGCCCGTCGTTGACCGACAAAATAGCGACAGCACCTTCATCCGTCGCCATCAACCCCGATATCGCGATATCCAGCCGGGGTGCAAGGCTGTCAAACCATGCGGCTGCGGCGCTTGTTTCCACAGGTGCGGCCTGCGCTATCGGCGCTTCAAGTGTGACGGGCGCGGCCGGCATAGCAAGCAGCCTGGTCCAGAAAACCGCCCCGATCAGTGCCCCCACCAGTGCAAGCCACTGGAGAATGCGCGGTAGGTATGTCCAATTCATCCAATTCAGATGTGGCATAGGTTCGATCCTCCCCTGTTACCTTCTCACCATCCTACGAGCCAATTCACACACTTTTATTTCACTGGGAGTTATATTTCCCTTTCCTGCCCGGGGGGGTGCCGCAATGACGCCGCGCAAGCGCTGTAATACGTCAGGATTCACCTTGATTGAGCTGATGGTGGTCATAGTGATTGTCGGCATCGCCAGTGCCGCGCTCAGCCTGAGCATGCGTAGCGACCCTGCGCAGTTACTCCGCGAGGATGCCGCACGGTTGCAACTGGTGCTGGCGGCAGCACAAAGCGAGGCGCAGATCATCGGCCAGCCGATCCTGTGGCAAGCCGATGAACAGGGCTATCGCTTCGTCCACTGGCGGAGCGGCAGGGTTATCGAGGACGATCTATTGAAGCCCCGCGAGTGGCGCGCTGCGCCCGTCACCGTCCACCTCTCGCCCATGGATCGGTTGGTTTTCAATGCCGAGTGGATCGAAGAGCCCATGCGTATTCAACTTTCCGATGGCGCTAACCGTCTGCTCGTCGAACGCAACGCAGCCGGGCGGATATTCCTGCCATGAAGAGCCAGGCCGGCTTCACCCTGCTGGAAGTGATGATCGCAATCATGTTGATGGCCATCGTCAGCATGATCTCCTGGCGCGGCCTGGACAGCGTAAGCCGAGCCCAGTCCCATCTGGAAGAAAGTACCGAACACACAGCGCAACTGCTACGTGCCGTGAATCAACTCAAACGCGACCTCGACATGCGCGCCACAACCGAACTATGGGACCCGGTCGAGAATCAAGCGGCCCCATCCAACAAGCGTCTTGCCCTACCCGCTGCTGTGCAGGTCAAAGGTGGCAAACCGGGGGCACTGCAACTGGAGATCATCCGCAATCCAGCCAACCAGCCCGGCAGCCTGCAACGGGTGCGCTGGTGGGTGGCAAGCAACACCCTCTACCGCGCCACCGCATCACCCAGCAACCAATACCCCCTCCCCGCCCCCCGCAACGCCGTGGCCGTGCTGGAACAGGTGACCGACTTCAACATCCGCACTTGGCAGCCAGGCAAGGGCTGGCGGGATGTGACGTCAGCAGGGCAGGATAATCCGGTCGGGCTGGAGATCAGGCTATCGCGGCGTGGGGTGCAGGGGGTGGAGCATTATCGGGTGGTGGTTGGAGTGGATGGTGAGCGATAATTCGGCAGGCCTCGCGGCCTGCCGAAAACCTCTATTCACTCATATGTTTCTGGTGAAAACTCACAACGGAACCCGTGCCGTATAGATCTGCAGGTCTTGCTTTGCTCGGCCTTGGTTTCAGTCTGATATCAATTACGGTGTTTCTCTGCTCGTCGGAGAAGTAGCCGGTTGGAAGGTTGACTAGCTCTTCCAATAACGGCTCTGGCATACCAAGATGCTTACGCAGGGAGGCCTTCGTCAGTATCTTATTCTCTATAAGCATCATGACGCTTCGTTTTAATAGTTTTGGTTGCTCGAATTCGAATGAGTCATCCAAAGGCTCTTTTTTTACCCAGCCTCTGGCAGAGCGCCCTTTCCACAGTCTTGCTGTAGCGTCACTATCGATCAACTCCAAATCCTGACAGCGTTTTATCATCGCAGCGACAGAGACCTTCCAGCGCGGCTTCAGGGAGAGCAGCCCATCAAGTGTTGGCCACTTCACCTCAAATGAAAAGCTCTCTGCAGGCATGAGAAACGCACTGGCAAATCGATGGGCCTGATTTTCGATAAGATTGTAATGCTGCTGATACTGTTCCTTGCTTATCTTCCTATGAAGAACCAGATGACCCAGCTCGTGTGCAGCATCAAACCTATTCCGTATCGGGCTCGCTTTATCGGCGGCAAGCAAGACATAAGGCCTGTCATCCAGCATCGACCAGCGCGATACACCATCCATTTTCACATAGCCAAGCTCAGTTCTTGAGGCAACGACCCCAAAGCTTTCCATTGTTTGAATGACATTCGCTATAGGACCAGTGCCAATACCCCACTCCTGCCGACACTGCTCAGCAAGGGATTCGATATCTGCATCATCAATAAGTCCGACCTCATCACCACTGTAGAAAGGGATGCGGAGTTCAGGAAAATCCAGGCTTTCCTGCAATTTAAAAGACAGTTCCTCAAGCCACTCCAGCCGAGTCTCGGCAATGTCCCAGGCAATCTTTGGAGTAGAAACCTGAGACCGGAAAAAGCTGGGTGTGTCACCCTGATCCTTGATAGGCGACTCCAGCAACCAATCTTCCGGGACTTTGAAATAGTCACAAATACGCTTAAAGCTGGCTATCTCCGGGTAGCTGAGACCATTTTCCCATTTCGAGATATTACCCGCAGAGCACGATAGCTTTTCAGCAAGCACTGCTTGAGTCAGCCCCTGCGCTATTCTAAGCTGCCTGAGCCTGTCAGACTGGAAATCAACAATTCCTGTCCTCATTGCTCTAATTCCTCACTCTGGAGCTTCATCAGAAGACGAAGCATCTTCATCATCCCGCATTTTTCGCTTGATCGTCGGCCAGCCCAAGTCAGGAGCAACCGAAGTCATGGACTCGTACCCATAAAAAAGATCATCAAACTTGCACCAGACATGATAATCAGAGCAGCTGTTAAAGTAAGGCACAGCCAGAATGATATCCAAAGGCTTTGACTGATCCTGATGCCGTGGCGGAGCAAGCGGGATTATAATGGCATTCAGCATCTCCCCAGGGCTGAGCATCTGACTTTCTGCCCCACCCAATAGATCCAACTGTGGAGAAGATAAAAAACTATTAAGCTGGGAGTTCTTTTTCCTGTACTGAGCTGGCCTGACTTTTTTATTCCACGGCTTTACCGCTGCGGTAATTTTTATATTCGCAGAAGACAGAAGCGTATAAAACTCACCCATAGGAGCCGTCGGCGTAACCTGAGCATTCCAGCTGCTTAGCAGCGCAGCAAGGCTTTCCTGCACATAGGTATACCTATCCTGCCCACGCTTGCGATCCTTAGGTACATAAACAAGCTTGTTTGCTTCCTCATATGCGGTATTGAACCCGACCAAGATAGCACTTTTAGCCTCCTCGAAACGAGAACGAGGGATGTGATACCTCAGATAATTCAGCACCTGCTCTTGCGTGGTCGCCATGAAGCGTCTCCAAAAATATTCTTCCTTTAGCGGATTTTATCTGGATTATCCTTCCTTTTGAAGCACAAACTGCTCATGACGATGAACGGGCAAATCAGGAAGCTGCATGCGGGGGTGCATGATGCTGAGTTCGACCGACATCAGTTGCGCATACTGGTAAAACGCACCCGCTATCTTACCGACGCTTTCCCCTCATTATCGCCACTGCCGAATGATGCAGCTGCGTCACTGAAGAAGGCCCAAGCTGCGCTCGGCGCATGGCATGATCACTTTCAATGGTGCCTTCGAGTGCAGCAGGAAGACGAACTGGAGTCACTGGCCCAGAAATGGGCCGATGCGGCGGAGCAAGAGCTTGAGGTGGCCGAAACGGCGTTGAAAAAGCTGGCTCGTTTGCTACCAAGCGAGTAAGCATAGCACCAGGGTTGGATCTGCTCTGAATCGCCCTCAACCAACCAACACCACACCTGCCGGCAGCTGTCTGACTTTTGCGCCATAGGCATCGCGAATCAGCTCGGCGACGTCGGAGAGCTGGTCGAGCTTGAAACGGGCCTGTACTCTGCGCTGGCCCAGCTTTTCATTCATCAACATAATTCTGCCGGAATGGTAGCGGTTGAGTTCATTGATGACATGCGCCAGTGTTTCATTTTCAAAAATCAGCAAACGCTGTCGCCAAGCGGTAACCACTTGGGTATTGACCTCGACTGGTTCGCTATGCGATTGCTCGCTGTAGCTGATCTGCTGATTGCTACTTAACTGAAAGTTGCTGCCCTGATGAAAAACCGTCAAATGGCCGGCTACGCAGGTAACCATCACTTCTGGACCAGTGGAGCGCACAACAAATTTGCCGTCATCACTACCGACCCATCCCGTTCCTGCACGCATTTTGAAGGGGGCCTGGGTCAGCACCTCAACCTCACCACTGAGGAGTTCCACCCCTTGGCTACCGTCATTGAATACCTGCTGATTGATACGGGTCTGGGTATTCAGTTCCAGAGCTGTGGTGTTGGATAGCGTTACGCTCCGCTGCTCACCCACGCCAGTGTGGTAGTCAGCTAACAAGCCGGCAATCTCGCCCATAAAAGAGGGGCGTACAAATACGAAAGCTGCTGAGGCTGCTACCGCACCGGTGAGAAACGCACGTCTACCCATGCGGCGCTGTGGAAGCGGAACTATCTCACTAGCGCTGTGCGCGGCGCCCTGTGATTCAGATGATTCCGTTTTCTCGATCTGTTGGGCAGCCGGGCCCAAGGCTTGCCACAGCTGCCTGGCGTTCGCAAAAGCCTGCGCATGGTCGGTGCTAAGCGCGCACCAACGACGAAACTCGGCCGCATCCGACGTCGTTGCCTGCCCCGATGTCAGGCGTATCAGCCATTGTTGAGCTTCGCGTTGCAGCTGGTCTTCAGTTTCAGTCATGGATTCGTTTGTATCTGATGATGGTACGGGTTGTTGGCTACACCGATAACCAGGGCGCCTATTAGTTAAGACGGCTTGACCGCCCCTAAACCGAACTGTTGGAGTGATTTTTTTTCCAGTCGTTCGGCGCAATAAGCCAACGCCACCTTCAATTCCTTTTCAACAGTACGAGTAGAGACGTTGTGCCGCTCGGCAATATCAACGTGGGGGATGTGTTCAAGTCTTGCGGCAACCAGGATTTGCCGGCGTCGAGGCGGCAACTCGCATAAAGCTTCAATCAACGTGCGGATATCATTCTGGCCTGCAACGACACGCGCAGGGTCCAACCGCTCATCAGCGGGATTCAGAAGCTCTTCTACTTCCTCACCGGTCAACAATCGAGCACCTGCACTGCGTTGGTCCGCTGCAATATTTAATGCTATGCGGAACAGGTATGCCTTGGGATTTTTAACCTCTGTGATGCCTTGGGACAGGCCATAAACCCGCAGATAGGTTTCCTGCAGAACATCGCTGGCAAGGTGCTCTGACCCTAGTCGTCGCTGCAGGCGCATCTTGAATTCATCGTAAGAAACCAAGAACAGCCGAACCATTTCACTCTGCAATGTAGTCATGAAATTCCTTCGAACCGCTGGCAATTGATACCACTGCCACTGTCCTCTGCCTCTGGCAGTATTAGAATTGTGAGAGGTTGCGACAAAGACGTGGGTGGTGCCTGCGGCACCCTGAGAACCCTCAACGCATCGATCAGGTGATCATCTCGCCGTACGTCACCGCTTGAGCTCAATAGGCGACTATGCTGCACCTCTCCATGGACGCCAATCCACAGCTGGAACACAATCCGATAGTTCCCTGGCCTTGTCACTTCTGAGCTGCAGAGCGCTTTTTCCAGAGCAAGCTGAACAACGCTGGCATAGCTCCCTCCCCCTTGGCTTCTTTTTATAGGCTGTGCGATATCGTCCGTGGAATTGCTCACCTCCGCCCGCCTGAGAGTAAATGCATCCTCATGGCTGTAGATCGCCATCAAACCCGTCCCGGACAGCAACAAACCAAGGGCTTCTCTTACAGAGAACTGCCCTTTCAAGCTGGCCGAACGTCTTGCGTTGGTCAGCTCACGGTCAACTAGGATCGCCACTCCGGCTGATTCGCTATAGAGATTCAATGCGTCTGCCAGCGATTGCGCCGGGATATCAAACTCAATCAGCGTTGTGGCATTTTCTGACAGGTCGCTACCCGCAGCGTGTGAGCTGATCGGGCAATATGATGCCAGGATCAACAACAGCACTGCAGCCAGATATTTTTTTACTACACCCGGCAACATAGAGGTGAGCTCCCCGGCTACTGCCTCTGATGCAATGTTGGGGCATGTTATAGAGCCACCATCCTGCATCGAAATCATGACATTTTAGTGAATCACGTCCCACCCAAGCCTATTTGGCTTACAGTGTAAGCTCCCATCTCAGGCCAAAAGCGAAATCGCCTGACCAGCTTCTGGAGGTTCTGATGCGTTTTCTGTTTTTACTTTTACCACTCCTCACCGCCCTGCTCATGGTTTCAGCACAGACACACGCGAAGGGGTCGAGAACCGATGGGCCCGCCTGTGTTGACGTAACCGTCGGTGGCTATAAGACCTTATCGTATGAGTGCCTTGGCCTACAAATGACCAACCCACAAGGCAATACCGCCGCTCGCAAAAACCTGGAAGCTATGACATCGCCTATCACCCGCCAGGCGCCGACCCGAATGGGTTTGTATAATCAGGCGGCTACCCGCACACGCATGGGTACCAACTTCGGCACGTCGGCATTCCCCCAGCGACCACCCGCCAGCAGCCCACGCTCGCCACTGATTATTGGGCGTTAAGGGTTTATTGCGCAGAACCAATCTGCTAACCAGCCCTCACTCGGATGATCACAAAGCAAGGTTCAGTAAAATAAATGTGTCTGACGATGCGAGGAAAGCGATACGTTATGGAACCCACTTTTCCTACGTCGGATCGAGTCCACTGTTATTCCCTTACGTACTGCAACAGCAACTCTTTTGTTGGCTTTGCCCCAAGCAATCTTTCTAACTGTTCTGCGCTGGGCTTCTCACGATCTCGCTGCTCTGTTTTTGTAAAACCATTTGCTCCAAGTGTATAGACGGCGGTATGACCCACAAGATCAACTCGATGAGCAAGCTACAGGGGCTGGTGGATCGCTGCGACACAGACGACAGCATCCTGATGGCGAAGCTCTATCTCGGACGTCAGCGAACTTTCCTAGTCAGTCCAGTTTGAGGCATTCGAGAAATCCCAGACAGTGTCTCGGAATTTCACGCTCTCCAGCCCTTGAAGGCCTGCGTACTCGAACGGATTCCACGTGTTGTTGGGACATATACAGTCAGCGGTCGTTGTTAACGGCGTTTGCTGCGTCCTGGCCACGGCAGTTGTCCTGTAAGTTCAGCTAAGCCTCCATCATCCTCGACGCGCGCACCGAAGCGGTTCACTTCGACCCCAGGCAAGTCGTCGCTGTCGAACCATAACAGCGAGGTGGTGGTGTCGGTACGTGCGTAGTGCCTGGAGAGTTCCCAGAGGTCGAGTCCCTGTTCCCAGTTGTCGAACCAGATGTCCTGTGAAACATCTCCCGTGTCGGTAGCACTGTTGCCCGAAGAGCGGAGACGGTGGGCCACAGAGCCGACAGGGATTATGGATTTGGGAGATATCCAAGCTCCAGTCTGTCGCAAGCTAGTGGAGCGTGCTGCGTAACGTACTGCGCCACGCTCCATTGTGACGAAAGCGCACGGCATGTCACTGAGGCAAGCGAACCGAGATGCGGCAGCAGGGAATGAGGTGCCAAACAAGTCAGCCATGTGCTGGATCAGCTCCAGCGATGGCTCTTCCTTGGGTACGAGTGACAGCCATTGCTGATATGGCATCAGCAGCTCAGCGGCGAACGTGTCACAGGCGATCTCGTTCGGGTGCCGCTTGGCATAAGACCAAGACGGTACTTCTTCGTGACTCGACTCCAGCTCGAGCACGATGTGAGCTACCTCATGGCAGATGGTGAAACGCTGGCGCTCTTCCGTTTCCAGCGAGTTCACCGTAATGACATGCTTCCCGTTCGGCTTAGTGATTGTGTAGCCGGACTCTCCTTCAGCAAGTTCTTCCCTCTTGACCTTGGCGTTGGCCGCAACGACATAGGGCGTCAGGTCTGTTCGGATGTCCGACGTATCGACTTTCGCAATAAAGGCTCGCGCTCTCTGCCTGACATCCACCTCATCCATGTTCAATCGTCCTCGTCCTCGAATGCCCTCTGTATCCGAGCGATCAATGTTGCAGGGTCAGGCCTCGTATTTCCGCGATGCCTCACTCCCGCCGCAGCCGAAAAGATGTCGATGCTGATAGAGGGGTCTTGTAATACGAACTCAACAAGACGAGGGTCGGCCTCCGCATGGTCAACAAGCCACATAACGAGTGCTGCATCCCTCTCTCCAGGCTTGAGAGCCCTCAACAGCTTCTCAACCAGATCCGGCGACGGATTCGTCTTCTCGCCTGATTCCAAGCGATGGACATAGGCATGATCCACCGAAGAGAGCTGACCGATTTCACGCAGTGAAAGGGTTCTGCGTTCGCGTAGCGTCTTGATAGCGACGCCCAAGCCTGTTTGCGGCATGAGTTAAGATCCTTACGGTTGTGGGGAGAAGGCTACAGCCCTGTGTTACATCAACCCCACATACAGTCGAGTTCAAATGCGCATGTTGCGCGGGTGTTGCACCGGCACACATGCCCTGATACATTGTTGTCTAGTCAGACAACAGGGGCAGGCTTTAAGCTTGCCCCAGGTTAGATTGGCTTGGCCTTCCTGTTGTCTGTGCAAGCAACACATTGTGCTACAGCGGGCGGCCGTTGACAACCCAGCCGGCTGGCTGGGACTACCATAGTTCCATTGTAGGAGAGCCATCATGGCCGGCAAAAATCAGCATGTTGTTCCTCATCAAGACGGTTGGGCCGTTAAAGGTGCTGGAAACCAGCGGGCGACCTCTGTGCATGACACGCAGCAGCAAGCAATAGATGCGGGGCGGGATATTGCACGCAACCAGAAGTCCGAACTCGTCATCCATCGTCCAGATGGCCGTATCCGTGACAAGGATAGCCACGGCAACGACCCCTTTCCTCCGAGAGGTTAAGACGTCATGACTGACATCCCTGCCTACCATGTGCTCGCCCTGTCGGGTGGAGGTTATCGCGGCCTCTATACGGCTACGGTTCTCGCCGAACTTGAAGCAGTGCTGGGTCGCCCTATCGCTTCCCACTTTGACCTGATTTGTGGCACATCGGCAGGAGGGATGTTGGCTTTGGGGCTGGCAGCGGAGATTCCAGCTAGCGAACTCAAGGCATTGTTCGAAGACGAAGGTAGCCGCATCTTTGGTTGCCGCAGCCTCCCAAGGCGGCTTTTGGGATTCTGGCTGACTGCAAAGCATGACTCGACGGGATTGCGAGATGTGCTGACCGAACGCTTCCAGGGAACCACGATAGGCGACTTAAAGCATCGTGTTCTTGTGCCCGCAGTCAACTACTCGACGGGTCGCGGACAATTCTTCAAGACGCCTCACCATCCTTTCTTTGAGCTGGATCACCGCATGAAGATCGTCGATGTCGCGTTGGCGACTGCCGCCGCCCCCGTCTACTTCCCGCTGGCGCGCAACGACCGTGGTGTCTTCGCGGATGGTGGGTTGGTAGGCAATGCCCCCGGCCTGTTCGGGTTGCACGAGGTCAAGACGTTCCTCGCGCCGAAACAGGATCCGCTAATTCGAGTTCTATCCATCGGCACGATGACGATCGGTGCAACCGTTCGTGGCGGTGCCAGCCTTGACCGCGGATTCGGAAAGTGGCGTGGTGGACTCTTCGATCTGGTGATCTCCGCTCAGGAATCGTCCGTGGACTATATGCTGCGGCAGTTGTTGGGGAACAACTACTTCCAGATCGACGACAAGGCAACGCCGGATCAGAGCAAGGACGTGAAGGCGCTGGATCGGGTTTCAATTGGTGCCACGAATACGCTCAAGGATCGTGGAAGCCATGCGGCGCAGCGTGCGCTGGGCGATCCACTTTTCCAACCTTTTCGAGCGCACCAGGCCGGCGCCCCCATCTTCTACCACGGTCCCAACAAGAATGTTCCGGAGGCTGCATGCTGAACCTGAGCCCGCTTTTCTTTACCACCGTTGACGACGAATCCTGCATGCATGACGAGCTGGATCTGACGCCTGAGCAACGCGCTTGGATCGCGAGCGCCCGTACTGATGTCAGGGCCTGCCTTCGTACAGGCATCCCTCGCGTGTTGAGGGCAAACGGATACACGGAGAACGTGCCACAGCCGCGCTTTTTCACGCAAGGATCGTGGGCATACAAGACGCTGAACTCTCCGGCCCAACGCCCTCAGCAGGCAGATGTCGATGATGGATGCTATCTGCCATTGAGCTTCGTCTCCCAAACGAAACGCCCCAGCACGGCAACGACAGTGTTCTTTGCCGCTGCGGAAGAAGCCTTGAAGCCGCTGGTCGAGGAAAAGCACTGGAAGCTTGTCACCGACAAGCCTACGTGCATCCGCATCGTCATTTCAGCGTATGCCCACATTGATATTCCTCTGTACGCCATTCCTGACGAAGAATTTGTCTTGCTCGCAAAGGCTTCGATGGAGCGATATGGCTACGACTCGTTGACGGACGCGGTGAACATGGCAGAGCGGGATGTTTGGACAGCACTGCCCGCTGACAAGGTGCTCCTGGCCCATCGTGAATGCAACTGGATGCCCTCTGACCCCAGACCTGTGAAGGAATGGTTCCTGAGCGAAGTGGAGATCAAGGGGGAGCAGTTCCGCCGCGTGGTTCGTTACTTGAAGGCGTTCCGCGATTGGAGGTGGTCTAGCGGCGGGCCCGCTTCGATTCTGCTGATGGCCGCCGCAGCCCCACTCTTTGAGAAACGTGATCGGCGTGATGACCTCGCGTTGCTGGATGTCGTCACGTCACTGCCGGCCCAGTTGCGGGCAGGTGTGAACAACCCCGTGGATGAGTCCGAGTCTCTCACGGAGCGGCTTGGCAAAGCGGGTGTCGAAGAAGCAGCAAAAGCGTTTGAAGAATTTGAGAAAGTGCTTCGCGGAGCCACCGATGCCGGCAGCCCTTCACAGGCCTGCATTTGGATGCAGGGTGAATTCGGCCTTCGCTTTCCGAACGAGCCGGATCGGGTCAAGGTGGTATCCGTTGCTGCCACCATTGCTGCGGCTCCCGCCACGGCTGGCCCTAGCGAGCTTGTCGGGCGAACGAAGGCAGGATGAGCAGCTCCGCAGCGGTCGCAGACGTCATCGAGGTTTTCAAGCAGCGAGGCTTCGAGTTTGTTGGCAAGACGGATGACGGCTGGTTCAGGCTGCACGGGCAGTTGACGCCACCCCAAGCAGACAAGGGCTGTCCGTGCGAAGTTCAGCTCGATCCTACGTTCTTTGACTTACCTCGCATCCGGCTGCTGGATATTCCTCCTGAGCTACCCGCAGCGGTTCCTCATCTGGGTGCAGGTGGTGGACTTTGCTACCTCTCCAAGGGAACGGTCGTTCTGGATATCTACGATCCTGTCGGACAGTCGCTGGCATGCTTGCAGCGCGCTGCCGTCGTGCTCGGGCAGATCTTGAAGGGGGGGATGATTGAAGATCTTACGGAAGAGTTTTTCGCCTATTGGGATGGATGGCTTTGCTTTGTGGACATGCAGGGCGAAGACCTAGGGCGACAGAGCTGCATAATCGCGCAGGCCAATGGTAATTCTTTGTGGTTCATCACCGATAACAAAGACCGAACAACGAAGAAGTTGAAGTCGCTCGGCTACCAGATCACCGATCAAACGGTGCTGACTTACCGGATCAAAACCAGCGCTCAACCTCGCCCGCTGACCAGCCATTGGCCTCCCGAAACAGTTGCGGATATCTTGGCGTGGCAAAGCACTCTTGACCCCCGGTGCCGGCGCAAGATTCACGCGCGCATCAAGGAAGGAGAAAGGAAGAAGGCCAACGGCGTTCTGATCGTTATCGAGTCTCTGTTGATGACGTATGGCTTTGCGGTTCTCTATGATCGTCAATGCCAAGTCCAAAAGGGCAAGCTCGCAGATCGCCGGGATTCGAGCTATGGGTTAAAGGCGATACCCGTCTCGGTGGTCAGAATCGATGATCGATATCTTGCCCAGCGAAACATACCTAAGTCAAAGACGCTTGCAGGTAAGAACCTAGCCGTTGTTGGATGCGGCACGATCGGCGGATATCTGTCGGACATGCTGGTCAAGGCTGGGGCGGGGACATGCGGCGGAAAGCTCACGTTGGTGGATTTCGACTACCTTCTCCCGCAAAACATCGGGCGTCATCGCCTGGGATTTCCGGACTTGCTGTCGAACAAGGCCGAGGCCATGGCGAAAGAACTCAAGCACTTGGCGCCAGGGGCCGAGATTCGTGCACTCCCTGTGGATGTCAGGCAGGTCCAATTGGGAGAGCTGGACTTGCTCATAGATGCCACTGGGGAAGAGTCCCTCGGGCATTGGCTGTGCGGCCACTATCCACCACCTACACCCATGCTTTCGGTCTGGGTAGAAGGGCCGGGTACGGCTGTCCGTGCACTCTTGAGAACGAACGCATCTGGTGCTTGCTACAGATGCCTTTGGCATAGCAACAAAAGAGGTGAACTACGCTCCACCCTTGATCCTCTTCCTACCATCTTGGCGGGGCATGGATGTGAGGGCTTGTACGTGCCGTTTCCCGCCTCGGTGTCGGTGCATGCTGCCAGCCTGGGTGCTGAAATGACACTCGACTGGGTCAACGGCGTCTATTCTCCTGCGCTGCGAACCAGGCTGATCGACCGCGTCCAGCAGCTTGCCACGCCTGATTGCGATCCACCGCTGGATCGCGAGTGCCCTCTATGCGGCTCATGAGTTCCTGGGCAACCAGCGACAAGAGGACGCTGCTGCATTTCTCGGAGTCTACGCTGGAAATTTTCTATCAGCATGTCCAAGCCAGTGATACCGACTGCGAGGCTGGCGGACTGCTGCTTGGTTCGGTTCATGGAGCCCACATGCTTATCGAACAAGCAACGGTTCCTACAATATGGGACAAGCGATTCCACTACCTTTTCGAGCGAATGCCATTTGGTCACGAAGTCATTGCTCTGGCTCGATGGAGGGCGAGTCAAGGAACCGTCCGCTATTTGGGCGAATGGCACACACATCCAGAAGACCATCCTCAACCTTCTAGTCTCGATAGATCGGAATGGAACCACTTATCAGCGTAGCGTCGAGACAAGCGGCCAATGCTTGCTGTCATCGTCGGGAGAAAATCTTTATATGCCGAGTTGGTCCCAGAATCAGGCCGAGGTTCGGTATTTACCTCTGTGGAATAGCGGGCAATAAAACCAAGACCGTTCCGTCGTCGGACTCGCGGGCCCCACCAACCCGGCGCTCGCTTCTTGCCCCCTAGCCACGGACTCCCTGTCGTCACGGGCAATGAACTAAGGAAAGACTGTGGCAACGAGGCCGGCCCAGGTCTCCGCGCCAACCCTTTCCACCACATGAACAGCACGTCACCAGAGTGTCATACACAAAGGTGTATGCTCCCCACCACTAAAGGATCAGTGCTCGCTGAAGGATCAGCATCCCCGTCGAAAGCCCGGCATCCTTGCCGGGCTTTCCTAAGAAACACCTTCGACAGCCTGCAATGTGAATCCAAACTCTGCTGCACGTCGATGCAGCCCTTTCACCACGCGCTCCCGATATTTTTGTTCATAGTGATCAGCGCCAGGATCCTTGTAGTCCATGCCGAAGCGCAT
>NZ_JBSXON010000048.1:0-3430 GCF_056859475.1 Halopseudomonas sp. L-58 | reverse complement strand
GAACTGTCTGAGTGTGTTGGCAGGTGACGGCCCATCTACGAACCAAGCTCTTGAGGCTTCAGGGCCACACCGGCCTGTCACCTGCCGCCCGATGATCAGTCGGGGACCATGGTCACAGGGACCACAGTCAACATACAAGGGACACAGCATGCTGTGCCCGTGTGCCCGTGTGCCCGTGTGCCAGTGTGCCCGGTTGGGTATCGCGTGGGTGGGCGTTGTTCCGTGCGATCTTGAGCCTGGGCACGGCACGCCGTGCCCCTGCGATGGTACGGCCTGGGCCGTCCTTTGCGGGTTACTTCTTCGCTTCGGCAAAGTTCGCCTGAATGCGCTGCAGCAGGTAATCGGCTGCCGAGATCGGCGGGTATTTGCCGGCGGGGCTTTCGATCATCACGTTCTTGTTGGCCTGACAGAAGAACGCCATGCTGTAACGCGGGCCACGGTATTCGCCCGGCTTGGGCATGCGCACGCGGTGCAGGGTGGACTTGAGCTGGTCGTCGCTCCAGCGCATCAGCATGTCACCGATGTTGCAGGTGATGATGTCGTCACGCGGGATCACGCTGCTCCACTCGCGGTTGTCGCCGGCGCCTTCGGCGTCCTTGCCCGGGCTGACCTGCAGACCGCCCTGGCCTTCCTTCTGGAACACCATGGTCAGGCAGTCGAAGTCGGTGTGTGCTCCGGCGCGCCACAGGCTTTCGTCCAGATCGTCTTCCGGCAGCGGCAGATAGTGCAGCAGCCGCAGGGTGCTCTGGTAGTCCGGCAGGCTGCGGTCATGGGCCTTGGTGAAGAAGTCGCGGGCAAAACCCAGGCGCTCGGCGAAACAGGACAGCACGTCCATGCCCAGGCGCCAGGCGCGGTATTCGAAGTCCAGCATGATGCGGTGAAACTCCGGTACCACGGTCTGGTTCGGCCACAGATCATCCATGTGCGGCAGGGTGATCTGGAAGGATTCCTTCTGGTCGGCGGTGCGGGTCGAGGGGCGTACCTGCGACATGAACTCCCAGCCGGCGTTCAGCCCCTTCTTCAGCGGGAAGCGGGCTTTCTGATCGTTCGGCAGGGCGAAGAAGGCTTCGGACAGCGCAAAGGCGCTCTGCACCAGCTTGATATCTAGACCATGATTAACCAGCTGGAAGAAGCCGACTTCGGTGGCGGCGCTCCACAGTTGCTCGGTTATCTCGCTGCGGCGGTTCTCGAAGTCAGTCAGATCGATCAGCGGAATCTCGCGGACGGTTTCCTTGCCCATGCCGCCGAAAGTGGTTTCCAGCTGCAGTTCTTTCAGGCCGTATTCAGGGGTTGTTGCGGTTGTCATGTTGAATCTCCGAGCAGTTCCATTGGGGCGAATGGTGCGGAGAATGATGCAGGCGGGGAGTCGGAAAGAGGCTGTGGTCAGTCAGTCCGGCGTCCACCGCGCGATGCGCATTGTCCGCTAACTGAGCAATGACCTGGGGTGTTTCCCCCTGACAGCTTCTACTCATGTTGCCGAGGATAATCCTGCGGCACGAATACTCAAGCAGATTTTGCGCCAAGATGGGCAAATCCGGGCAACGCCCCGGCTGCTGTGGCTCGGCGTACGCCTTTCCGCTTGCGGCTGCCGTGCAGGCTGCACCTTGATTGCGCAAAAGCTGACCATCTGCACCGGATTTGGTCGCGCTGCATGGGCTTCTGGCGCTGGATGCCTGATGGAATGGGAGCTGTAGCGCCGCAGGCAGGTTGGTCAAAAAATTGCACTCATCGCCTTGGCACCGCATGCTGCGGTGATATCAACACAACGCAACAGAGTAGAAGCGGTCAGGGGCGTGAGGCATTGATTCGTGCTTCCCCAGCTCCGGGACATTGCTCTTTGGCAGCAACAGAGGAGCAGTACCTTCATGGCTTACCTGATCAAGAACGCGCAGGCCGTCTTTTCCCCCAGCGTGGCGGACGCCACCGATATCCGCATCAGCGACGGCAAGATTACCGAGCTGGGACGGGATCTTGCGCCGGCAGTGGGTGAAACCCTGATCGACGCCCGTGGCTGTGTGGTCTGGCCCGGGCTGGTCAACACCCACCATCACCTTGCCCAGTCGATCATGAAGGGCGTACCGGGTGGGCTGAACCAGAACCTCAACGACTGGTTGGGTTCGGTACCCTACCGCTACTGGCCCAAGGTCACCCCGGAGTTGATGTACCACGCTGCGCGTCTGGGCTTGTATGAACTACTGCGCTCTGGCGGCACCACCTGCGCCGATCACCACTACCTGTATCACGCGACCACCAGCCCCGAGCTGGAAGACGCCGTCTGGCGCGCCGCCGACGAGCTGGGCATGCGGCTGGTACTGTGCCGCGGCAGCGCCACCTCGGTTGGCAGCCACCACGGCATGATTGAACACGGCATCGCGCCGGAAACCATTGGCCAGATCATCGAGCGGCTGGATGCCAGTCGTACGCGCTATCATCAGGACGGTGGCGATGCCATGCGCAAGCTGGTGGTGGCACCGACCAGCCTGATTCACTCCAGCGATCCGGATGGCCTGCGCGAACAGGCCGCCTACGCCCGCGAGTTCAAGCTGGGCATGCACTCGCACCTGCTGGAAGTGGACTTTGACGAAGTCGCCTCGCTGCAGAAATATGGCAAGCGTGCCGTGGATTACGCCGGTGATTGCGGCTGGCTGGGCGACGATGTCTGGTTTGCCCATCTGGTGCACTGCGACGATTACATCATCGACCGCCTCGCCAGCACCGGCACCGGTATCGCCCACTGCCCGACCTCCAACTGCCGTCTCGGCAGCGGCATCGCCCCGGCGATCAAAATGGAACAGGTAGGCATGTCGATCACCCTCGGCGTCGACGGCTCGGCCTCGGCCGAGTCCGGTTCCATGCTTCAGGAACTGAACCTCGCCTGGTTGATTCACCGCGCCGTGCATGGCCCGGACGCCACCACACTGGAACATGTGCTGACCTGGGGCAGCCGCAACGGCGCCAAGTTGCTGGGGCTTGATGAGGTCGGCGAGATCAAAGTCGGCATGGCTGCCGATCTGGTGCTGTTCGATATCAACCAGCCGCGCTTTGCCGGCGTCCACAGCCCGCTCACCGCGCCGCTGATGTGCGGCGAACCGGCCAGCGTCAAATACAGCTTTATCCAGGGCCGCCCGGCGGTCGATAACGGCAATATCTGCGGGCTGGATGAGGCCGAGCTGACCGCGCGGGTGCAGGAATCGGTGGCGCAGCTGATTCGTAGCTGACCGCAGGCGCAGGAGGGCCGAGTTCCAACTCGGCCTTGATGATGCACGGTAGTGCACTGGTCGAGCGGGAGCTCGATGAGATGGTCTCCTCCCTCTCCCTTCTACGGCGTCGATGCGCCAGGGGATAGATGCTATGCATCTACTGGAACCGAACGGAGACAGGAGGAGACCATGAACCAATCTATGACAATTGGCATCGACCTGGCAAAGCA